>NZ_JAQMTY010000215.1 GCF_028330765.1 Spirulina subsalsa CS-330
AAAATTAAGGACTCGCTGTCGCTCGATTTGTTTGTTGGTGCAAATTCATCTCGCCACTAAAAGGCACGTCCGCCGTTACCTTCGGTAACTCTACTCGGACTCGCTTTATAGTGGGAGTCTTCTTTGCACATTTAAGATAAATTAGCGGCTATTTATACCATTGGCATTCTCGATTTCATCTTTACCGAACATCAACAGGAGCCGGATTTTATTCATGTTGTCCAACTGAAAGATCAACAATGTCGCGTCTTCTACGAAAAGCTCCAATTTATCTATATTGAACTACCCAAGTTCACCAAACCCCTAGAGGAACTCGAAACGCCCCTAGAGCAGTAGCTGTTTGTGTTGCGGCATCTTTCAGATTTGAGCGATCGCCCCCAACTCCTTCAACAAGACCCCATTTTTAATCAACTTTTTGATGTGGCAGAATTTGCTAATCTTTCCCGCCCGGAACAGGATAGCTATGAAAATAGTTTGAAATATTATCGGGACTTAAATAATGTGATCGACACCGCCCGCGAAGAGGGACGTGAAGAGGGACGACAAGCGGGCCAAGTTGATTTAATTCTTCGTCTGCTCACTCGAAAATTAGGGGAAATTCCCGAACCGATTCAAGGGCAGATTTTGACCCTGAGTGGGGCAGAGTTTGCCGCGTTGGAGGATGCTGTTTTTGAGTTGCAGACCATTACAGATCTGGAGGCATGGCTGCGATCGCGCCCTTAAGATCGCACGCCTGACATGGGGGTGATGATTGCATCCCGTCCCGGTTAGGCGGCAGGATGATGAAGGTTAGCCCTATGGATGGAATTCATGACGACTGCGGATTTGTTGGCGGTGCTGTGCGATCGCTCTCCCCTCACCTTTGCCGATTATATGGATACGGTGCTGTATCATCCCGAATTTGGCTATTACAACACCGCCACCATTGGCCCAGAGGGGGATTTTTTCACAGCGGCCAGTTGCGATCGCGACTTTGGCGAACTCCTTGCCGTGCAGTTTTGCCAATGTTGGGACATTTTGCACCGCCCCGACCCCTTCACAATCCTGGAAATGGGAGCCGGTGAAGGCGATACCGCCTTGCATATCCTTGACGCGATCCAAGGCTCAGAGCCGGAATTTTACGCTCACTTGAATTATCAAATTGTGGAGCGATCGCCCCACAAACGCCAGAGCCAACAGGCCAAACTCGCCCCCCATCCCGTCACCTGGCAGACTTGGGACGATATCCCTGCCGATTCAATTCGGGGCTGTTGTTTTTCTAATGAACTGGTCGATGCGTTTCCCGTGCATCAAGTGGTGATCCAAGGGGGCCAATTGCAGGAAGTTTATGTCACCGTCACCCCGGACGGTCTGACGGAAACCGTTGGCCCACTCTCAACGCCGCAACTTCAGACCTATTTTGCAGATCTCGCGATTCCCCTACCGGGCCCCACCTATCCCGACGGCTACCGTACCGAGGTGAATCTCGCCGCCCTTGATTGGCTGCACACCGTTGGCCACAAACTGGATCAGGGTTATCTGTTCACCATTGACTACGGTTACAGCAGCGATCGCTACTATCACCCCCAACGTCACCAAGGCACACTCCAGGCCTACTATCAGCACCGCCACCACAACAACCCTTACGTCAACCTTGGCCGCCAAGACCTCACCGCCCATGTGAACTTCACCGCCCTTGAACAGTACGGAACTACTGCCGGACTGGATCGCCTTGGCTTTACCCCACAGGCGATGATGTTGATGGCGTTAGGATTAGGCGATCGCCTCACCGCCCTCTCCGATGGCAACTACACCCTTCCCCAGATTCTTCAACGGCGCAGCCATCTGCATCAACTGATCAATCCCACCGGCCTCGGCGGCTTTGGGGTCTTAATCCAACACCGAGGCTTAACCCCAACCCAACGCGAAACGCCTCTCCGTTGCCTTCAAGAACCAAGCTTTCCCGTTTCTCCGTAATTCCCAGGAAAACACAGGTAATTTTGAGCATCTAAACATCAAAATTACGTATAAACACGGATTGTGCGATCGCTTTAGGGAGCGATCGCCTGGAATCACAACAATTCGTGGGGCAAAAAATATGTATCCGTGTTTTTACGTAAAAAGTACCCACTTCAACCTTGTCCTCAACAAAAAGGCAGTATTATTACGTATTCAGTCAGTCTAGAAAATGGATTGAAATTCAATTTCAATGGTGCTGCAATGCCTTGTTGATCAAGGCTCACAACGCTCGACTTTTAGCAAAAACACCAGCCAAATAGACCATTCATTTAATACATTTCACCGTGGCAGTTTAAAAATCAATTGACCACTCTTCACAAAAAATCGACAGATCTTCATGGGAACTTTATTGAATCGCCTAGGCAATCAGGTTATTCTAAAGGAGCAGCGGGGGAAAAGTTAAAGACGCTGCCAAGCACAACAGAAAAACGCCTAGTTACTCGTGGGAAGGTACAAAATGAAACGCTTAATCTCTACTCTAGCTATTTCCGCCTTGGTTGGTACCGCAGCAATCGGAATGCTCGCAGACCAAGCCTCCGCTAGACCGAATAATACCCAACAAGCTCTCGCCGACTGCGCCTCTGGATCGGTGAGCACCGACATTTTCTCCTTCGCAACTTGTGCCGCCGAAGAAGGCAATGATACCGGCAACCAAGGTACTCTCCTCAGCAAGCTCGGCAGTGGTGACCTGTTCAGCGGCTTCGACACCAGCGGCATGGACTGGTCAGTCTTGGGTAAATCTGATGATGGTGGTAGCGTCAGTGCTGATGAAAGTGTCAGTGGTTCCTGGTCAGCACTTCTTGGTGATAGCTTCTACGGTAACGTGGTCGTCAGTGTGAAAACTGCCACCGGTTACTACGCTTACGCCTTTGAAGGTGTTGATGCTTCAAAACTGACGGATGGTTCTTTCGGCGGTCAGTTCGCCACAGCGAATGGTAAAGACTTGTCGCACATGACCATCGCGGTTGCTCAAACCGAAAAGCCCAGCACCGGCACGCCCGAACCCTTCTCGATGATTGGTGCAGGTTTGGCTGTGGGCATGGGAACCTGGTTGAAAAAGCGCAATAAAGCCTAGATTCACATCACTCTACGGCTAATTAACGCTAAAAGTTTCGCTTGGCAATGAGAATTAGGGATATTCCGCTTCAGGAATGTCCCTATTTTTTTGGGTGCATCCCACTTTTGCAGATTTCCATGGCTCGCCAGGGAGCACCCTCATCCCCAGCCCTTCTCCCGCAGGAGAAAGGAGCCAAAAGCCCTCTTCCTCAGGAGCTACTGCTTATACACAAACTGCTCTTAGCGATGTTCACCTTCTCTCGATCCCCCCTAGCCCCCCTTTTTAGAAGGTATCTGTAAAGAAAAGATTAAACAGTAAGGCGTTTGAGCATTAAAGAGGTCATGGCTTGATAGACGAAACACTCACTCATTTGGGGAAGGCGCTCATAGTCTTTACTTAAACGGCGATGCTTACCCAACCAAG
>NZ_JAQMTY010000216.1 GCF_028330765.1 Spirulina subsalsa CS-330
CAACTGATCACCCCTGGCTACGAGCAAGATATTCTTGAAGGGATCACCCGTGATAGTGTGATCACGCTGGCGAAAGCGATGGGATTAACGGTGATTGAGCGACCGGTGGATAAGTCGGAATTGTTCATTGCGGATGAGGTGTTTTTAAGTGGAACGGCGGCGAAAATCACCCCCGTTAAACAGATCGAAAACTACCATCTCCCCCAAGAGAAACCGATCACGTCCCAACTCCGCGATAAACTCACGGCTATCACTGAAAACCGCGATCCAGACTATGCTGATTGGGTCTATACAGTGTCTCTTGATTAAGTGCGATCGCTCAAGGTCAGGGGAGGACTAGGATCGTGGTGTATCGTCGGGACTATCTGGCGGTTCACCGAGATCTACTGTGGCGTAAATGTCGGCTAACGGTGCGTTCATGTCAATGCTTTGGAATTGGGCGATCGCATCTTCGCCCTGATAACTTTCCAGCACCCACAGATTATTTTCGGCACGGCGAAAGACATCCACTAAATAGTCTTGGCTACTGATTAAGACGTACTCCTGCAAGCTTGGCAAGGTGCGATAATCTTGAAATTTTTTGCCGCGATCGTAGGCTTCAGTAGATTCCGATAACACTTCAATAATGAGCTTTGGCCCAGTAATATAGGTGAGGGATGGATCATCATCTGAATCGCAGGTGACGGTTAAATCAGGATAAAAAAATTGTTTACCCTCGGCTAATTTCACTTTCATATCTGCGAAATTAGGTTCGACAACTGGAACCCTGTAAACGATTTCGCAAGAGTAGATAAACATTACCGCTAATAATGTTGTGAAATCCGCCTGTACCCGCCATGGCGTAGACTTCGCCATTGATGTATTCGTGTTTGATGGGGCTGTGGCGTTCCTGTGCGAGGTAGTCTTCTGGTGTGAGGTAATGGGGGGATTGAGCGGCGATCATCCGTATGTTCTCCCGTTTTTTTCCTACTTTAACGGATTTGTTTTACAGGAGAAACGCCCAGGGAGCTAGAGACGACGGCGGAGGCGATCGAGGGCGTGGCAGGCGCTCATGTGGCGAATGGTGGCGCGATCGCGCTCTTGGCCGAATCGATAGTCAAAAATCTCCACCGTGCCATCGGGATGGGCGAGGCCGATATACACCAGCCCTACGGGTTTCTGGGCTGTGCCGCCACCGGGCCCCGCCACGCCGGTAATACTGATCCCCCAATCACTGCCCAGTAACGCCTTCACCCCTAATGCCATCTGTTTGGCGACGGGTTCGCTGACTGCGCCTTGGTGGATCAACACTTCCGGACTGACCCCCAGTTGGGTTTCTTTGACACGGTTAGCGTAGGCGATGATGCCGCCGAGGAAATAGCTCGAACTGCCGGGATTGTCGGTGAACATCGCCCCTAAACCGCCACCCGTGCAGGATTCGGCAACGGCCACGGTTTGGCAGCGATCGCTCAATAACGCCCCCACAGTCGAAGCGAGGGTTGCCTCGTCCGTGCCAAAATAGTCTTCCCCTGCGAGGGTGCGAATCTGAGCCGCCACGGGTTCGATCAAGGCGATCGCCTCCGCTTCCGACTCTGCCCGGGCCGAGACCCGCAGCCGCACTTCCCCGTTGGCGGCGTAGGGGGCCACCGTGGGGTTTTGGAGGTCAAATAATTCCGTAACCTTGGTGGCGAGGGTGGATTCACCCACGCCCCAAAAGCGCAGCACCTGAGAATGAATAATCTGCTGGCCCCAGCCTTGGGACTGCAAAAACGGCACAGCGGTATCCTGCCACATCCGATAAAGTTCTGAGGGCACACCGGGAAAGGTGAGAATGGTTAACCCCGGTTTGGGTTGCCAAATCATGCCGGGAGCCGTGCCGGTGGGGTTGGGCAGCACCGCCGCCCCTGCGGGGAGGAGGGCTTGTTTGCTGTTGTTGGGGGTCATCTGCCGCCGCCGCTGGGCAAACTTTTCGGTGATGTCCTGGAGAATTTCGGGCCGTTCGGTGAGGGGGGTTTGGAAAAATTGGGCGATCGCTGCCGTGGTGAGATCATCGGGAGTCGGGCCCAGGCCACCGGTAAAAATGAGCAGGGAGGAGCGAGCGATCGCCACATCCATCACCTGATGAATCCGTTCAACATTGTCCCCCACCACATTCTGAAAATAATGGGGCACACCCAACCGGGCAAACTCCGCCGCTAAAAACCGCGCATTGCCATTGAGGATTTCCCCCAACAGCAACTCCGTCCCCACACATATAATTTCTGCACTCATAATTAAATCTAGGATCTACCCCTAATTGCTGACATTACTACCACTGCGCCGCCACACTTGCCAGCCCGCATAGGCCAGAAGCATCGTCGCCCCGATTGCATAGGCAGCCCCGCTCGGAATCCCCGAAAACGCGAGGGCCAAACTCCCCACCCAGAGAGTCAACGCATAGATAAACAACACCGTCAGCCGTTGGGAAATCCCTGCATCGAGCAGCCGGTGGTGAAGGTGGCGTTTATCGGCAAGAAAGGGGGATTTGCCTTGCCAGACGCGGGAAATAATCACCGCTGACATATCTAAAATTGGCACGGCGAGGATGAGATAAGGCAGCAAAACTGCCGTGACTGCCGTGGTTTTCACCAAGCCAATCACCCCCACCCCCGCCAGGGTAAACCCCATAAAATACGATCCCCCATCCCCCATGAAGATTTGAGCAGGGTTGAAGTTGTAGCGTAAAAAGCCTAAGGCTCCACCGGCCAGGGCTGCGGCCAAAAGAGCAGCACCGGGTTGATCCATAAACAGGGTGACGATCAACATCACCACAGCGGCAATCCCGGAAACGCCGGCAGCTAATCCATCTAACCCGTCAATCCAGTTGATCGCGTTGGCCATGCCCACGAGCCAGATCACCGTAATCGGGAGACTGAGCCAGCCAATGTGCATGACGAGATTGTCAAAGGGCATGGAGAGAAATTCAATTTTGACCCCGATCTGCCAAGAGATGATCGCGATCGCCACCTGCATCGCCAACCGTGACATGGGGCTTAGATTAAACAAATCATCCGCCAAGCCAATCAGAAAAAAGCCGACGCTCCCAAAGGCCACCCCCCAAATCCCGGCCTGTTCTGGGGCCGAGAGTCCTTCAAACCCCCCCAGTCCCCAGACAATCAGCACCGCGATCAGGGTGCTCGCAAAAATAGACACCCCCCCCAAGCGGACAATGGGTTGGCGATGGACTTTGCGCTCGTTGGGGTGATCAACGTGGCCGCTTTTGAGTCCCAGTGTTTTGACCACAGGGGTGCTCCAGAGGACAACGATGGCGGAGACGAGAAAGGCAATGAGATGGTAAAGATGGAAAGACATCAAGTCAGGGGCCTAACCGGAGAGATCAGCTAAAATCTACACTAAATTGCCGCCTACGCCTAGCGTGATCCCCCTCAACCTCCCAAATCTCAGGGGATGATCGGGGGTTCCCCTGAGCCTGTGGATTTTGGGTTGAGGGGCCTAGGCGAGGGCGGGGGTAGGCATGCGCAGGTGGGGATAGAGGGGGAAGCGATCGCACAATGCCCCCACCCGTTGGCGACAATCGGCGGCCACCGTTGCATCATCGGGGTTGAGGAGGCGATCGGCGAGGATGTTGGCGATTTCGGTGAATTCCGTCGTCCCCATGCCCCGCGTGGTCATGGCGGGCGAACCTAAGCGCAGGCCGCTGGTAACAAATGGTGATTCAGGGTCAAAGGGCACGGTGTTTTTGTTGGCGGTAATCCGGACACCGCTCACCAGTTGATCCGCCACTTTCCCCGTCATGCCAATCGAGCGCAGATCAACGAGAATGAGATGATTGTCCGTGCCGTTGGAAACGATTTTGAAGCCGCGATCAACCAAGCTTTGGCCGAGGGTTTGGGCGTTGGTGATCACTTGAGCGGAATAGGTTTTAAATTCGGGTTTGAGGGCTTCCCCAAAGGCCACAGCCTTGGCCGCGATCACATGCTCTAAGGGGCCGCCTTGAGTGCCGGGAAAAACAGACTTGTTGAGTTTTTTGCCCAGTTCTCCATCGCGGCAGAGGATTAGGCCACCCCGTGGGCCGCGTAGGGTTTTGTGGGTGGTGGTGGTGACCACATCGCAGTAGGGGACGGGGTTGGGGTGGAGTCCGGCAGCGACGAGGCCCGCGATGTGGGCGATGTCGGCCATTAGGTAGGCTCCGACGGCATCGGCGATTTCCCGGAATTTGGCGAAGTCGATGGTGCGGGGATAGGCGGAGTAGCCGCAGATGATTAGTTTGGGTTTTTCCCGTTGGGCGATCGCTAAAATTTCGTCATAATCGAGGGTTTCCGTGGCTTGGCTCACGCCGTATTGCACCACTTCAAACCATTTCCCCGACACATTCACCGGGGAGCCGTGGGTTAAGTGCCCGCCGTGGGACAAGTCCATCCCCATGATTTTGTCGCCGGGTTCGAGGAGGGTTAGGAAAACAGCGAAATTGGCCTGAGCGCCGGAGTGGGGTTGAACGTTGGCCATGGCGGCCCCGAAGAGTTCTTTGGCGCGATCGATGGCCAGTTGTTCGGCTTGGTCAACGAATTCGCAGCCGCCGTAGTAGCGTTTTTTCGGCAGACCTTCGGCGTATTTGTTGGTGAGGGGGGAACCCTGGGCGGCCATGACGGCGGCGGAGGTGAAGTTTTCGCTGGCGATCAGTTCGAGGTGATCCCGTTGGCGTTGGAGTTCTTGGTTAATGATCGCGGCGATCGCGGGATCAGTTTCCACTAAAAATTCCAGATCAGTATTAGCCATAAGAGATAAAAATTTTTAGGTATAGCGCAGGGATTTTTTATGATAACGCTGTTTCGGATTGGGGGATAGTCCATCGCAACGCAGATCCCATCCGTGAAGCTTGGTAGCAATGACAGCGGATCGCCCCAGAAATTCGCTTAAAATTAAAGGTAAGACGAGGGAGCAATGCCCTAGGCGTGGCTGTTGTCAGCGCTTCCTGATTGTGGAGGGGACTATGCTTGTGATTATGACCGAGACCCAAATTCTTTCACCTCAACAGGTGTGCCAAGGCTGCTTGTTAGCGGATCAACAGGGGCGACCTCGTTGGCACCATGGCAAGCTTGGCTGTGCGTTGGTGAGTTGCGCCAAGACTGGAGCGGAATGCAGCGATCGCACCCCCGCCGGATATTACGAATGCCAAATGGGGTTTCGACTCACCAACATTGATCCGGTAGATGCCTAGGATAACCCAGTGCGTTATGGTTAGGAAGGTTTTTCTTGGGAGACGAGCGGGATGAATTGGCGTGGCGCAACGACACGACAAGACCGGATTTTTGCGGCTTTGGTGTATTTGATTCCCATCCTAGAAGTGGCGATGTTGGGCTTTTTCCTGGCGAGTTTGTTTCCGCCCTTGGGATTGTTGTTGATCGGGCTGACCCCCTTGATGCAGGTTTATTTTTTCAATGTGGGGGGGTTGCCCCTTGTGGAGTTGGGCCTCTTTTTTGGGCTGTTCATCTTGGTTGTGCGGAATTCCCAGGTGTCCCATTTTCTGCGGTTCAATACGGTGCAAGCCATCCTCCTGTCGATTTTTACCTTTCTCTGTCGGTTGGTGCTGGATGTATTGGAGCTATCCAGCGGCTTGAGTGCGCCGTTGCTGCGTCCGACGGGAGCGAATCCAACGGCATGGTTAGGGGGCGGCCTGGAAAGTCTGCTGTTTTTGGCGGTGCTGACGGCGGCGATTTTTGCGATCGCACAATCCCTCCGGGGGCAATATGCAGACTTACCGATCATTTCCGAAGCCGCCTACAACCAAGTGCGCTACTAATCCCCCTCCCCTTAGATTAACGCCACCTTAACGACGCTTCGGGGCGAGGGGACTCCAGAAAAACCCCTCAAACCAGCCCCGCCGCCAGAAAAAGATCGTTAAACAGAGCGCGATCGCCCCCATCACCCCCCAGCAAGCCGCATAGCCCCACCGCCATCCCAACTCCGGCATATTTTCAAAATTCATCCCATAGACCCCCACAATAAACGTCAGGGGAATAAAGATCGTTGAGATAATCGTCAGCAGATTCACCACCTCCGACATCCGGTTACTCATCGCCGACATATAAATTTCCGTCAAACTCGCGGACAATTCTCGATAGGTTTCGACAATATCCAGCAACTGGATCACATGGTCATAACAATCGCGGAGATACACCTCCACATCCTGACTAATCAGGCCGTAATGTTCGCGAATCAGGCTATTAATCACCGTCCGCTGCGGCCAAATCGAACGCCGCAGGGCCAACAGTTCCCGCCGAATATCATAAATTTTCTCTAGGGTTTTACGGGTGGGATTGGCCACCACCTCATCTTCGAGGCTGTCGATCCGTTCGCCGTAGTCTTCCAAGACCGGGAAAAACCCATCAATAATCGCATCGAGCAGGATATAGGCGAGATAGTCCGGGCCCGCTTGGCGAATTTTGCCGCGACCGTTTTGGATGCGATCGCGCGCCGGTTGAAAACAGTCCCGCGTCGGTTCCTCCTGGAATGTCAGCAAATAATGCTCCCCCAAGACAAACCCCACCTGCTCAATAAAAAACCCCTCCTCATCCGGTGTCGGCAACACCATCTGCACCACAATCAAGAGGTGATCGTTATAGTCCTCCACCTTCGGCCGCTGGGGCACATTCACCACATCTTCGAGCAGCAACGGATGGAGATGGCAAATATACCCCACCCGCTTCAGCACATCCTCACTGCCCAACCCCCGCACATCAATCCACGACACCGACGGCGTTTTTAAATAGGCTTGGCAGGTTTCCGGGGAAACATCGGGGTGGCGGGTGGCGTGTTCCGGGCTGTAGTCAATCAGCACCAGTTCCGACGGAATACCATCGGGATCAATCGTGAGCGTTCCTGGTTCGCTGCCGGGTGGATCAAAGTAATAGTCAAAATAATCATCTTCGGGATCATCCTCGTCAGGTTCGGGTATCCACTGGGTAGGGGTCTGACTCATGCGGAATTATGGGATCGAAGGGACAATTAGGGAGGTTCTTTCCAGCCTACCGGATTGAGCCTCAGGCACGAAATCTAGGCCAGGGGAGGAGCGGGCCCATTGAGCCAGAAACCGTCAGAGTCAGGGGGCGATCGCAGTCATTCGAGATCAAGATCGAGGGGGACTTTTTGGCCCAGGGTATAGCCATTCTGTTGAATCAAGGCCTTGATATCTTTCACCCGTTTACCGGGCGCGGGATGACTGGCCAGGAATTGAACATTGGCCCCCGGTGTTTCCGCGAGGCGGGCGAAAAAGTCCGTCGCTCCGGCCACATGGCCATAGGTGCGATCGAGCAACGTCAGGCCAAATTCATCGGCTTGGGTTTCCTGGGTTTGGGAAAAGCGGGATGATCCCACTTGGTTGAGAATCCGGCCCGAGAGGGATTGGAGGGCGCTGGCATCTCCGAGGAAAATGGCGATCGCCAACCGTAACGTCATCTCCCGCCCCAAGCCCCGCAAATGATCCCGATTCGCAAAATGCCCCAACTCATGCCCCAGCACCATCATCAACTCATTTTCCGACTCCATCTCTGCCAACAATCCCTGATACACCAAAATCACATCCCCCGGCACTGCCGCCGCATTCACCGTTTCGTCAGGAATATACAGGAGTTGATAGTCATGCACCGCCGCCTGTTCCGGGGGTAACTCTGCTTCGAGGCGATCGAGCAAGTCATTTAACCGATCCTGCGTCGTTGAATCCTCTGCCTCGGCCTCCAAGGCCGGAATTATCCACCGCCCTAACTGCCGTTCTGCCTCTGGGGGAATCATCCCAATTAACCCCCCCACCAATAGATTCAGCAGCCACACCACCACTAAAAACGCCCCCACAAACAGGGCCAATAGGCTCAATAACTCGCGTTTACGGGGGGGAGCATTGCGATCGTCAGTCATCAGTCCATCGGGATACAGCATCATCCCTTCAATGCTACACAGAGACCAGCACAACGCCCATCCATTCGTCATAATCTTCAGTCTGTGTTAACCATTACCCTGCCTCCCACCGCTTCCCCCGTGCTCAATCTCATCATCTGAGTTCCCGAAAAGTCATCAAACCACCGTGAAGAATCCGATCACAGCACAAATTTCTGTAGCACCAATCAAAACGGTTCGGACATTGGAAAACTCTGGCACAAGGGGTTTAGGACGCTTGCCTGTTCTTGAAAATTTTTCTACTACTATCAGCCATGAGATCTTGCCTTGAGCGTCACAAGTGTACGACAGAGATCTTTCGGGTTTTAGGTGTCTTGCGGTGCTCAGTGTTGGGGGACTTGGGATTAATTTATGGAGAGAATACTGTGTGATGCGGAATAATATGCGGGCTTTTCGTGGGTTTGTGGGTGTGACTTGGATGATGGTCTTTTTATCGGGTTTATTCTTATTGGTGAATCCGGACGGTTTTACCCTTCAAGACCTCAGAAACAACATCTTTGCGATCAAAAATGATACAAAGGTTAAGGTTAAGGTTAAGATTAATCCAGAAGCATTGAGATATAACAAACTGGGTTGGTCTCATGCCGGGCAAGGACAGTATGAACAGGCGATCGCACAATACAGCCGGGCAATTCAGATCGATGCCAACTATAGTGATGCGTATATTAATCGGGCCTGGATGTACTTTGAAACAGAGCAGTATGATTTAGCGATCGCTGACTATAGCCGCGTCCTTCAGATTGATCCTGACCACGTAGAAGCCTATAACCTCCGGGGTTGGTCTTATGCCGCAAAAGAAGACTATGACTTAGCGATCGCCAACTACAGCCGTGCGATCGCGCTCGATGATCGCTATGTTGCCTCTCATAATAACCGAGGCATTGCCTACCAAGCAAAAGGCGACTATGGCGCAGCCCTGAAAAACTACAATCGCGCCATTCAAATCAAAAAAAATCATTTACCCGCCTACTACAATCGCGGCAGACTCTACGCCGAACAAGAACAGTATGATCAAGCCATTCAAGACTATGATTTTGTCCTTCAGCTTGATCCAAATGATGTTTGGGCGTACAAAAATCGAGGCTGGGCCTACTTTAATCTCGGCCAGTATGACCAAGCCATTCAAGATTATGATCAAGCCATTCAACTTGATCCCAATGATGAGTGGACTTACCTAAATCGGGGCTGGGCTTACTCTAACAAAGGAAACTATCAGCAAGCCATTCAAGAGTATGATCGCACCCTTCAGCTTGATCCAAATGATGTTTGGGCGTATAACAATCGAGGCTGGGCCTACTTTAATCTCGGCCAGTATGACCAAGCCATTCAAGATTACGATCGCGCCCTCACCCTCGACCCAACCAACCAAAACGCCCAAATCAATCGTACCCTCGCCATTCAAAAACGCGATGGTTCATAACCCGGTAATGAGGGTGACAAAGGTCGGCTACTGGTTGGCTGACAAAATTAGCCAGATCCCGGAAAGCCCTCACCCTAGCCCTCTCCCTAGGTAGGGCTGATTCATTGTAGTGAGAGTAAAACCTCCTCCAGCCGATTGGCAAAAAATCGCTTCGCATTGGCAATGGATTTCAGCCCTATCCGGCGAGCCGCAGTGATTAAGAAATTGCGAATCGTTGAGTAATTAGCCGCA
>NZ_JAQMTY010000217.1 GCF_028330765.1 Spirulina subsalsa CS-330
AGCTTAAATTCGTAAGTGAGAGACAGCATCGCTTTTGGAAGAGATTCCCCCTTATCCTAACTTTCCTACAGGACTAAGTCAACCCTGTAGGATTCGCTTCGCTCAGTTTTCTTGGTTGGTCAAAATTCATCTCACCGTTATAGCCGAAGGCTATAACGGGAGTCCTCTTTTGACACTTGAGATAGGGCGATGAAATAAAGCCCCACGAGCCAGCCGATCGCCAGGATGAGCAGGACACTGGCGATCGCCCAAATCACATTCGCAAAGGTCACCACACCCCGCAGTTTTTGCCAGAGGCTACGGGGATACTGTTGGGGATGGGTGCGGTAGTAGGTGCGCTGGGTGGCAGCCACCTCAGGGGTGAGGATGGCGCGGGCTTCGAGATCGTTGATCACCTCTAGGGCAGCGTCGCGGGTGATGGGGGCAGCGTGGGCGGCGGGGGGGAGGGCTGCCGACGACAGGGTGAGGAAAAAGACCATCACCAGCGTGAACACAGAACGGAGTCGGAACATGGGTAGAGGGTGGGGCGTGAATGGGATACTTGCATCTTGCAAACCGGGGCGAGGATTCTGGCGGGACTTAGGCCAGTTTGGCGATCGCCTCCGGTGATTTCCCTCCCTTTCACCGAAGAAGCGAAAGACCTGTGGCAAAATTGATAATACATTCGCGCAAAAATTATTCCTTTCACGCCATCCCGCATGACTGCTAGTATCCCGACCCTCGCTCCTCAGTACGATCCCAGCACCACTGAATCCAAGTGGCAAACCCATTGGGAAACTCAGCAGGTCTTTCATGCCCAACCCACCCCCGGCAAGGATAGTTTTAGTATTGTGATTCCGCCGCCCAATGTCACCGGACGGCTACACATGGGCCATGCCTTTAATACTGCCCTGATTGACACCCTGGTGCGCTACAACCGGATGCTAGGGAAAGATACCCTCTGTTTACCGGGAACCGACCACGCCAGTATTGCCGTGCAAACCATCCTTGAACGCCAACTGCGCGAGGAAGGGACAAACCGCGATCAAGTCGGGCGGGATGAATTTTTAAAACGGGCGTGGGAGTGGCGATCGCAATCCGGGGGTGCGATCGTCGATCAACTGCGCCGCCTTGGCCTCTCTGCCGACTGGAGCCGCGAACGTTTCACCCTAGACGAGACCCTCTGCGCAGCCGTGAGCACCGCCTTCGTCAAACTCTACGACGATGGGCTGATCTATCGCGGCAATTACCTCGTCAACTGGTGTCCCGCCTCCCAATCCGCCGTTTCCGACCTTGAAGTGGAACCCAAAGAGGTAGACGGCTACCTCTGGCATTTTCGCTATCCCCTCAGTAATGGTTCCGGCTTTGTGGAAGTGGCCACCACCCGCCCCGAAACGATGCTCGGCGATACGGCGGTGGCAGTGAACCCCAACGACGAACGTTATCAAGGCCTGATCGGGAAAATGCTCACCCTGCCGATTTTGGGGCGACAAATTCCTGTCATTGGCGATGAATTGGTTGATCCGGACTTTGGGACGGGCTGCGTCAAAGTCACCCCTGCCCATGACCCCAATGATTTCGAGATGGGGCAGCGCCACAAGTTACCGATGATCACGATCTTGAATAAAGACGGCACGATCAATCCGTTGGGGGGGAAATTTGCCGGACAGGATCGGTTTGAGGCGCGGCAAAATGTTGTCGCCACCCTTGACGAATTGGGCGCATTGGTGAAAGTCGAACCCTATCGCCACACGGTTCCCCATAGCGATCGCGGCAAAGTCCCCATCGAACCCCTCCTCTCCACCCAATGGTTTGTCAAAATTGACCCCCTCGCCCAAACCGCCCTCACCGAACTCGATCAAAACAACTCCCCTCAATTCGTCCCGGAACGGTGGACAAAGGTGTACCGCGATTGGCTCGTGCGGCTGAAGGATTGGTGCATTTCGCGGCAATTGTGGTGGGGGCATCAAATCCCCGCCTGGTACGTGGTCAATCACACCAACGGCAAAATCACCGACCAAACCCCCTTCATCGTGGCCCACAACGAAGCCGAAGCCTGGGAAAAAGCCAAGGCTCAGTATGGCGACGATGTGCAACTTGAGCGCGACCCCGATGTGCTCGATACGTGGTTTTCGTCGGGATTATGGCCCTTCTCGACCATGGGCTGGCCGAACGACACCGACGATCTCGCCGCCTATTTTCCCAATGCCACCTTGGTAACGGGGTTTGACATTATTTTCTTTTGGGTGGCGCGGATGACGATGATGTCCGGCTACTTGACCGGAAAAATGCCGTTTCAGGATATCTACATTCATGGGCTGGTGCGGGATGAGAACGGTAAGAAAATGTCAAAGTCCGCGAATAACGGCATTGATCCGCTGCTGTTGATCAATAAGTACGGGGCCGATGCCCTGCGCTACACCCTCATTAAAGAAGTGGCCGGGGCGGGACAAGATATTAGCCTCCAGTACGATCGCAGCACCGATGAATCCGAATCCGTCGAAGCTTCGCGCAACTTTGCCAATAAACTCTGGAATGCGGCGCGATTTGTGATGATGAATCTCGATGGTCAAACGCCTGCCGCCTTGGGTGTGCCCGATGCCTTGGCCTTGGAATTGAGCGATCGCTGGATTCTCTCCCGCTTCTACCACACCGTCACCCAAACCCGCGACTACCTCGAACAATACGGCCTCGGTGAAGCCGCGAAGGGCCTCTACGAATTCATTTGGGGTGACTTTTGCGATTGGTACATTGAACTGGTTAAACCCCGTCTCCGCGATGGGGCTGATCCTCAATCCCGCCACAGTGCCCAGCAAACCCTCGCCTACATCCTCGAAGGAACCTTAAAACTGCTCCACCCCTTCATGCCCCACATCACCGAGGAAATCTGGCAAACCCTCACCCAAGCCGACGGGGCCACCCTCGCACTGCAACCCTATCCCATAGTGGATGAAATCCTCGCCCAACAACCAGAGGAAGACCCCCCCAACCCCCCCATTGTCCCCCCGGCTGCATCGTCAGAAGAAACCGCAGCAGAACGCCCAGAGCCTGAGATCAAAATTCCAGTGCGCGAGGAATACGATAATCCGGTGATTCAATTCATCGCCGATCTTCCCTATTTCTTCAGTACCTTCACCACCCAAAATCAGCGACTCCTCCTCGCCGTGGCAATTATCGGGGTTGGGTTCGTGAGTCTGAAAGTTCTGGCGAGTCTGCTCAATACCCTCGATAAAATCCCGCTGATCGCCCCCGGTTTTCAACTGGTGGGCTTCGGGGTGATCACCTGGTTCGTGATCACACGCCTGCTGCGCAGTGAACCCCGCCGCAAGAGTTTGCAGCAGGTGCAAGACCTTTGGAAGAGTGCGATCGGGAATGTGGAAGAACAGTGGGCCAAAGTCACCCACAGTGAACCCAGCGCCCCCGCTGCCACTTCTGCCCCCGCCACTGCTTCCGTCCGTCCCTATACCTTGGTGAACCCCACCTTAGAAACGGACTTTGCCTTGCTGATTGGCACAATCCGCACGGTGCGCAATCTCCGCGCTGAAGCTGATATTAAACCCGGTGTCAATGTTCCGATTTTGCTCCAAAGTGACCAAGCCAGCGAGCGCGATATTCTCACCGCTGGCCGCTACTACATCCAAGCCTTAGCCAAGGGCGAAACCGTGACGATCACCTCGGCACTCTCTGAAGAATCCAGTAACCGCTCCTTTGGGAGTGTGTACGGGACGGTGCAGGTGCTGATTCCGTTGCAGGGCTTGGTGGATTTGGACGCATTGCGCGATAAGCTCACGAAGAAGTTAAGTAAAGTAGAGAAGGAGGCGGAAAGTCTGACGGGTCGCCTCAATAATGCTAATTTTGTCAATAAAGCTCCGGAGGAGGTTGTCGAGGGTGCGCGACTAACGTTAGCAGAAGCGAATAAGCAGGCCGAGATCCTTCGCGATCGCCTCATGCGCCTTCAATAACTGCCCCCTGTTCACCCCTGACTTATCGCCCGTATGTTGTATTTAGCCCAAGTGCGAAAATATTCAAGCGTAGACGGGATGGTGCTGGCTCTCTTAGCGGAGCAGACAGCGGAGCAAGCCTGGGTTGTGCAACCGGCTGAACCCTTGACCGTCCACCCGGATGATCTCCCCCCCATGACCCCCACTACACCGGGCATGTTAGTCCTTGTCGAACTGGATCACAATGCCAGTCCGGTACGCATTCGCGATGCCCAGGACTGGATGCTCAAAATGTTAACCTCTTTTTCGGACTACTCCAGTCGTCTCCACTGGCTCGAAGCCCAAGAAGATAAAATCGAACAGTGGCGACAGGAATTAACGATCAAGAGCCAGGAAATGAGTATTAAAAACCTGGAACTTGAAACCCGTCGCGAACGGTTTGAAGCGGAACAGGCGGAACTTGAACAACGCTGGCAGGCCATTCGCGATCAAGAAGAGGCTTAATCAATTCAACTGGGTATTGGACTGCGGGACACGATAATAATGGCTGATGATTTTACGGCGTTAAGTCATGCCCTGCCTCCCCAAAATGTGGAGGCAGAAGAGTCAATCTTAGGGGGGATTTTACTCGATCCGGAGGCCATGGGTCGGGTGGCGGATCTCTTAACGCCGGAGGCATTTTATAACTCGATTCACCGTCGTATCTATAGGGCGGCGTTAACGGTGCATCGCCAAGGCAAACCCACCGATTTGATGACGGTGACCAGTTGGCTCCAGGATCAGGGGGAGTTAGAGGGCATCGGCGGGACGGGAACCCTGGCGCAGTTGGTGGATCGCACGGTGTCGGCGGTGAATATTGACCGCTATGCAACGCTGATTGTGGATAAATATGTGCGGCGACAGTTGATCGCGGCCAGCTATGAGATTGCGGAGTTGGGCTACGATACGACCCAAGAGTTAGAGCAGGTGTTGGATCAATCGGAACAGAAGGTGTTCAGTTTGACCCAGGAGCGACCGCAACAGGGTTTGGTGCATATTTCCGAGTCCTTGATCCAAACCTTTGAGGAGATTGAAAACCAACAGGACGAGACAACGTTACCGGGGCTATCCTGCGGATTTTATGATTTGGATGCGATGACGAGCGGGTTTCAGCGATCGGATCTGGTGATTATTGCCGGGAGACCCTCAATGGGAAAATGCCTCACCGGGGATACGGAAATCGTTTTGGCGAACGGTGCGGTTCATACCCTGGCGGACATTTATCGTCACCAAACAGCGGAGTTATTGACGTTGGGCGACGATTGGCGATTCCATTGGACGCAGCCGTCGGTGTATGTGGATGATGGCATCAAGCCCGTTTTTGAGGTGAAAACCCGCACCGGGCGGCGGATTGAAACGACGTTATCGCATCCATTTTTGACAATCCAAGGATGGCGATCGCTCGCCCATCTCACCGTCGGCCAAAAAATCGCCGTCCCTCGTCATCTTCCCGTCTTCGGCACAACCCAAATTCCTGTAGAACAGATTCAATCATTCGTAACACCAAACCTTAAAACGATACCGCCGGTCATTTTTACCCTCAAAAAATCCCAAGTCGCACTATTTCTAACGTATCTTTTTGTTATTGATGGCTGGGCGATTGTTGTAAACCAGAATCAACCAAAAATTGGATATACCACAACAAGCGAAACCCTAGCCCGCCAAATTCAACATCTGTTGCTACGCTTTAATATTATCGCCCGTCTTAAAAATACGTCTCACGATCAGCATTATCCTGTGTGGCAACTCGATATTACGGATCGTCAATCATGCGGGATTTTCATCGCTGAAATGGGTCTTTTCGATCTAGAGATTGCCCTAGACCCAATCAATTTAGACGATCCAGAGATGCAGGCGATCGCGACGAGTGATGTCTATTGGGATGAAATTGTCGCCATTACGCCCAAAGGCAATAAACAAGTCTACGATTTAACCATTCCCGACCATCATAATTTTGTTGCCAATGATATTTGTGTTCATAACACCAGTTTTGCGCTCAACGTAGCGGCGAATATTGCCAAAATTCATCAATTGCCGATCGCAATTTTTAGCTTGGAAATGTCTAAAGAACAACTCGCCCAGCGGTTGCTTGCGGGGGAGGCGGCGGTGGAGAGTAATCGTCTGCGATCGGGGCGGATTGATTCAACGGAAATGGATCGGATCACGGCGGCCATTGGGACATTATCCGAATTGCCCATCTATATTGACGACAGTGCCACCCTGTCGGTGTTGCAGTTGCGATCGCAAGTTCGCCGCCTCCAAGCCGAGAAGAAAGGCCAAATCGGGGTAGTGCTGATCGACTATTTGCAACTGATGGAGGGAACGACGGACAACCGGGTACAGGAACTCTCGAAAATGACGCGATCGCTCAAAGGCCTCGCCCGTGAAGTGAATGCTCCGGTGTTGGTGCTGTCCCAACTGAGTCGCGGCGTGGAGTCCCGCACTAATAAACGCCCGATGATGTCGGATTTGAGGGAATGCGTCACGGGTGACACGTTGGTTTGTCTGGCTGATGGGCGGCGGGTTGCGATCGCAAATCTGGTGGGGCAAATGCCTGATGTGATCAGCATGAATGAGCATGGCCGCTTAATCCCAGCCAAAGCGGATTGTGTTTGGGAAGTGGGTGTTAAACCGGTGTTTGAACTCACCACCGTCAGCGGTCGCAAAATCAAAGCAACCGGAAAACATCGGCTCTACACCTTCAATGGGTGGCAATCAGTCCATGCCCTAAACGTTGGCGATCGCCTGGCTGTGGCTAACTCTATGCCGATGTTAGTTGCTGGTGAAATTAGTCACGTTGCAGTCACGCTGACCCGCGCTCGTGGGGACAGTAACGCGAATCGTCGCAGCAGAACGGGATTGCCAAAATACACCACATCAACGCTAGATTGGGACGAGATTGCTGCGATCAAACCTGTGGGGGCAGAACCTGTTTATGATCTGACCGTTCCTGGGCCAGCGTCGTGGCTGGCGGATGGAATTGTGTCTCATAACTCCGGAAGCATTGAGCAGGATGCAGATTTGATCTTGATGTTGTATCGCGATGCTTATTACAATCCGGATTCCCCCGATCGCAACGTGGCCGAAGCGATTATCGTTAAACACCGCAATGGCCCCACGGGGACGGTACGCCTCTTGTTCCGGCCGGAGTTGACCCAGTTTGAAAATTTGGCGGGTGAGATGTGAGGCGATCGCATTCGGCGTGATTCCCTTGTCCTCTGGTTAGCTAACCGTTGCGGTGGGTTGGGGATCGGGTTGGGCGGGGGTGGGTTCGAGGGATTCAATGATGCTGACCAGTTCGCGCTCAAAGAGAATGTGGGAGCGGTTGGTTTTGCCGCCGATGAAGAAGCGATCGCCCACCTGGAGGGCCCAAATTTGCGAATGGGACACATAGCTCATCACCACCCCCACCATTAACAGCCCAAACCCCGCATAGACCAAGGGCACACCGGGATCGGCCTTGATTTGCAGGCCCGTACTGCCGATCACCTTCACCACGCTTAAGCGCAGATCCTCATCCAATTGCAGCGCCGTTCCCTCCCGCACCGCACCGATGGGATTCCCATCCTGACCATAGACCAAGAGCAACCCCTGTAAATCCCGCGCCACCAAGGACACCCCCGCGCTCATGTCGGGCTTGGTGGGAACCCAGGTTCCCCAAAACCGACCACTGCTGCCGGTTTTCAAGGGAGCCATGGGCAATTGAAAAATGGGGCTATTGTTGACGCGCACCTGCACGCCGTCGATGCCCCAATTGGTTTGGTAGAGGGTGACACCGCGATGGCGTAGGGGATGGTTGACGGAAATGGTTTGGCGATCGCGCTCTTGACCCTCTTGATCCACCACCGACAAATCCGAATAAAACTGATCAATATTGCCCTCAGTGGTGTAGTCAATCCAGAACCGATTTACCTTGATTTCCCAATCGTGGGGGATCTGGGAGGCAGAAAACGGCCCCGCATCGATCACATTGGTGATCCCCCGTTGAGCACCGCTAGGGATCACTTCCTGGGCAAAAAAGCCACTCAACGACCCCCACACGGCCCCGGCCAGAATTAACAACATACTGACATGCACCACAATCGGGCCAATCTTGCCGATCAACCCCTTGCGGGCATAGAGTTGTTGGTCTGCTTGAAAGAGGGTGTAGCCCTTGGCGGTGAGGAGGGGGGCAAGGGTGGCGAGGGAGCCGCTGCTCAGTTCAGCACTGAGGGCGAGTTTTTCAAAGGCTTTGGGCTGGTCGTAGTAGTGCCAGCGGCGGGCGGTTTTGAGGGCGGGCCATTGACGCAGATAGCTGCAAGCGGTGAGGCTGGCGGCGAGTAAGACTAAGAGGGCGAGGAACCAGGGGGTACGGTAGACATGATCAAGGCCGAGCAAACCAATCACCCGCCAGGTGAGAAAACCGAAGAGGGCGGGGTGTTCGGGGTAGTTGCTTTGGTAGTAGCCGATGCTTTGGCCCTGTTCGATCACAGTGCCGCTGATGCTGAAGAGGGCGATCGCTAATAACAAGACAATGGCTAACCGCAGATCGGCCAAAATTCGGAGGCTTCGACGCAAAATCATCATGGGGCGAGGGAGGGTAAGGAGAGGAGGGCAGGGGGGCGAATCTCGATCCTAGCAAGATTCGCTCCCCTGCCGGTGCGATCGCGCCGGTTAAAATTCGAGGCCCGCTTGGGCTTTGATGCCCTGTTCTTTAAACGGGTGCTTGAGCAGGGTCATTTCCGTAGCCAGATCCGCCCGCTCAATCAAGGCCGCTGGCGCACCGCGTCCCGTCAGGATGACATGGGAATCTTCGGGTTTTTCGGCGAGTCCCGCCAAAACGGTGTCCACATCGAGATAGCCCAATTTCAGGGCAATATTCACTTCATCGAGGAGCACAAGCCGATAGGCGGGATCGCGGATGAACTCTAGGGCCGTGTGCCAGGCTTCTTGGGCTTTGGCGATGTCGCGATCGCGGTCTTGGGTATCCCAGGTAAACCCTTCCCCCATGGCCCGAAACACGAGTTGATCCCCAAAGCGTTCCAGCACCGCTTTTTCCGCCGGTTCCCACGCTCCTTTAATAAACTGCACGATCGCCACCTGATAGCCATGGCCCAGGGAACGCATCACCATCCCCAAGGCGGCCGTGGTTTTGCCCTTGCCGTTCCCGGTATGGACGATCACCAGACCTTTTTGGTTATTCGCTGCGGCGAGGCGTTCGGCTTGGACGGCCTGGCGACGCTGCATTTTTTGTTGGTATTGTTCCGCAGTTAACTGTTGCTCGGTCATGGGGTCTCTTCTGCTGGGGTGATGGTGAGGCCGCCGGTGAGGACAATCTGATCTGGCGCGATCGCTAGCTCATCGAGTTCCACCTGAGGCCCTAGGTCAATCGTAAAAGCTGGCAGACCCTGGGTAAAGCGATCCGTGCTCAGGGTGAGGGGATCTAAACAAAGGGTGTGGGGATCGCCCAAGCTTAACCCACCTTGCAGGGTAACGCTTCGGGGCGATTCGGTGGCGGCGGGGATTGCTCCCGCTAGGGTGAGTTGGCCTGCGTCAAGGGTGACATGATGCCAGGCGATCGCCTCTAGGGCTAAGTCATGCGGGTCATGGGCGGGGATCACCAGGGCTACGGCATCTCGGAGACCGGTGGCGAGGAGGTCGGAGCGAAGAGAGGCTTGTAAATCTGCCGCCGTGAGTCGCACTGATCCCCGCACCGGAACCGGTTCTAAGAGGCGAAACGGTTTGCCTTTGAGCATTTGCCCCACGTTGATCCGGATCATGGCTCCGGTTAAGCTGGCGTGGCGAATATGAATGCCTTGATAGCTGGCATGGTCGGCGCTGAGGGCAACATGGGGGATAAACCCGGTGAGCAGTTGGCGGTTTTTGCTGGTGATCTGCACCTGGAGGTTTTCGACGTGATCGAGTTGCGATCGCAACCACAATGACAAAGCCGGGGACAGAACATGACTCACCCAGGTTGATAGCGGCTGTTTAATCATCATTAAATTTGATTTACGGTGTTTGAATTGTGATTTTTCCTGATTTGTCAACCCAATTTAAGCGGAAATTGGCTGATTTACGATGCGAGTCCCACGACTGTTCCAGAAATCTTGTAATATTTGTACATAGTTAAAGTCCATACCGCGCTATAACTACAAACGTGAACCGTTGTACTGAATCAATGTCATTGCCGACTCTATGTCCGAACGAGTCCAGAAAATCTTGGCCCGACAGGGGAATGTTTCGCGGCGACAGGCAGAAGACCTCATCCGTGCCGGGCGCGTGTGCCTGAACGGTGAGGTCGTGGAACTCGGCCAAAAGGCTGATCCGGATTGCGATCGCCTTACCCTTGACGGTCAAGTCATCACAACGGCATCGGCCCCCACGCCCATCTACCTGTTACTCAATAAACCCCGTGGTGTCGTCTCCACCTGTCTTGATCCCCAAGGGCGACAAACGGTCATTGATTGTGTCACTCCTCCAGGGAAAACCCGTCCTCGCATTTATCCCGTCGGTCGTCTTGACGCAGACTCAACAGGTGCTATTCTACTAACGAATGATGGTGATTTGACCCTCAAACTCACCCATCCTCGCTATCATCTGCCCAAGACCTACCATGTTTGGGTCAAGGGTCAACCGAGTGCGAACAGTTTGCACCAGTGGCGCACAGGAGTCATGCTTAACCATCGCAAAACTCAGCCCGCTCAAGTGACTGTTCTCGACGTTACCCCCCAAAAAACGCGGCTCTGTATCATCTTGCACGAGGGTCGTAACCGCCAAATTCGTCGGGTTGCCGAACAATTGGGGTATCCCGTGGTCACCCTACACCGGGTTGCGATCGGGACGCTCAAACTCAACACCCCCCAGACCAAGCTTCTCGCACCGGGTCAGTATCGCACGGTCAGTTCCGCTGAGATTATGCAGCACTTGTTACCCAGTTCCTCGTCTTCTGCCTTCAACTTGCCGATCACTACTGCGGAGAATTCTGTATGCTAACCCCAAATAATCGCCTGACCTCCGACCAAGGGGAAAAGCTCAGAGAACTGGGTCTTTATCTCCACGAGGTGCGCAGTAAGCGATCGCTCTCCCTGGATGCACTGTCCACCAAAACCCGCATCCCCACGCGCTTGATCGAAGCGATCGAAACCGCCAACAGCGATGCACTGCCTGAACCCATCTACATTCGGGCCCTGATTCAGCGGGTTGGCGATGCCCTCCAGGTTAATGGAGCCGAATTAGCCGCCGCTTTTCCAGTGGAAACCACACTCCAATCGATCAAACCCACCTGGAAGCCGGTGTCGTCCTCACAGTTGCGCCCCTTTCACATGTACATGGTGTACATCATTGTCTTGATTGGCGCTGTGAGTGGTTTGTCTCTTTTGATTCGTCCCCCGGCTGCCAATGTGGCCCAAGACGCTGACCCCCCGACGGAAACGACCGCGAACGACACCTCCCCCACCCAACCTGTGGCGGATGTCCAAGATACCGCTGTGAATACATCGGATGAACCGCCCCAACAGCAGACAGAAACCCAGATTTCCAGCGATCAAGTGGTGGTCTCGATGACCCTTCAGGATGATTGTTGGTTGCGGGTGGTGGCCGATGGCAGTGTGGTTTTTGAAGGGACACTCCCCAAAGGGGAAAAACGGACTTGGGAAGCGAAAGAGCAAATCACGGTGATGGCGGGGAATGCTGGCGGCGTGGTGGTTGCGATTAATAATGAAGAAGCGAAGCCGTTGGGGAATCCGGGATCGGTGGAAACCGTCACCTATCGCCCCCCTACGGAAGCCCCCTCTTAAACAAATATCCTGCTCCATCGACTTGCAGGCTGCAACGGTGGAATTATTCTGGGGCAAGCTCGATCACGTCGAGGAGGGAGGCGCAGCGTTGTTGATCGAGTTCGCGGATTTTTTGATCGTTGCGGTAGAACTCGTTGAGATAGTAGGCGTGGGTTTCGGGATCGGTTTGGGGATCGAGGGTTTGCCAGTGGTGGAGGCAGTAGGTGCGGTTTTTTTCGTAGCTGACTCGTTCAAGGGAGGCGATCGCAGCTTTCACCAAAAGTCCTGCCCGTTCAATGTCGCGGCGGCGATGTTCGCTGAGGTGGAACAGGTGTTGCACGTTGTCGAGGGATTGCTCGGCCTGGAGGGCTTGGGCTTGGAGGGCTTGGATGAGGCGGGGGTTGCGCTGGTCGGGGTCGAGGGTGAGGATCTGTTGCCACAGTTGGCGGTGATGGGAAAGGCTGAACATCAGATCGCGCTGATCGAGGTCAGCAATGATCGTTGGGCGTTGGCCAGGGCAGTGGAGATAGAGAAAGAGCAGGAGTTCTTCGGCCCGTTCGAGGAGGTTGCGATCGCTCCGTTTTTGGGGTTGGAGGCGCGATCGCTTCGGGCTGCGCAGTTGACTCCCTAGGTCTTGGCTATAGCGGAGGATGAGGCGGCGATCGCCCTGGCCGAGTTTTTCTGCACAGATGTTTAAGTAATAGGTGCGCTTTTGGGGATCAGCAATTTTTTGTAACAGTTTCAGCATCCCTTGGGCCGCCTGTTCAAACTGATCCGCCTGGTTTAAATCCAACCCCTGCACCACCTGCTCCAATTGCCAATCCAACCAAAGGGGAGCCGTTTGCAGTTGGTGGCGATATTGCTCCACCGCATCGGGTCGAGAGAGCAAAAACTCGTCGGCATCTTTCCCCCCCGGTAAATTGAGAATCCGGAGTTGAATCTGGCCGGTATAAACGAGGGTTTCAACTTCGCGGATGGCGCGTTCGGTGGCTTTGCGACCTGCTGCGTCGGCATCAAAATTGAGGACGATCTGTTTGGAGTCGGTGTAGCGGGAGAGGTGTTTGAGTTGGGCTTCTCCAAGGGCTGTGCCTAAGGCGGCGACGGCCTGCTCAATCCCAGCGGCATGGAGGGCAATCACGTCAAAATAGCCTTCGACGAGGACGGCTTGATCCTGTTGGGCGATCGCTTTCTTCGCCCGATCCAAGCCGTAGAGGGTTTGGCCTTTGCTGAACACCTCCGTTTCTGGGGAGTTGAGGTATTTCGGTTCATCGTTGCCCAGGGTGCGACTGCCGAACCCGATGATCCGCCCCTGGTGGTCAGCAATGGGGATCATGAGGCGATCGCGAAAATAATCATAATACCCCTCCCCCTGTTTGCGGGGCCGCACCAGCCCCGCCTGTTCCACCAACAACACCGGATAACGCTTCCCCTCCACCAAATACCGATACAGCGCCTCCCACCCCCCCGGCGCATAGCCCAGGCCGAAGGTTTGGATCGTCTGATCACTAAGGCGGCGTTTTTCCGTCAGGTAGGTGAGGGCGATTTCACCCTCTGGCTGGCGGAGGGCGTGCTGATAAAAACTAGCAGCGATCGCCAAAATCTCGTAAAGCTGTTCCCGTAGGGATAGCTGCCGCTGGAGTTCCTGACGCTTCTCCGGTGCGAGGGTTTTAATCGGCACTTGATACCGTTCCGCCAAGCGCAGCACCACATCCACAAAAGACTGCTGCCCCACCTCCATCAAAAACTTAATCGCGCCGCCCCCCGCCCCGCAACCAAAGCAGTAATACAGTTGCTTCGTGGGCGAGACGCTAAAACTCGGTGTTTTCTCATCATGGAACGGGCAGAGGCCAAGATAGTCCTTCCCTTGCTTCTTGAGCACCACATGCTCCCCCACCACGTCGAGAATATCGGCGCGATCTTCCACATCTTGAATCGTATCGGGATGAAGGCGAGGAATATCCATGAGAACCGCAAAAGGGGAAAAAAGCCGAAAATCTCTGAGTTTCCAGCCAAAAGATCATAGACTAGCGGAGAGCTGGCTATTCTGTATTATTAACTTGAGTTGATTGCTTTAAAGGAACAGAGCGAAGGATTATGGGTAGGATTTTTGTTTCAGCAGGACATGGTGGCTTGGAAAATAATGGGTGGGACCCTGGCGCGTTGGCGGGGGGAACCACCGAAGCTCAACAGATGATCTTACTGCGAGATGTGATTGTACCGGAGTTGCGATCGCGCGGCTTTGAAGTGCTCTCCGTCCCCGATACCCTCAGTCTCGACCAAAGCATTAGTTGGATCAACTCCCGCGCCCGTTCCGGGGATGTGGCGATCGAAATCCATGGTGATTCCTACTCTAACCCCACCGCTCGCGGCGCAACGGCCTACTACATCGCCGGCAACGCCGAACGGAAAAAGCACGGCGACATGATCCTCCTCGCCTTGATCCGGCGTTTGCCCCAGCTTCCCAGTCGCGGCTCCAAACCCGACACCGCCACCGGCGTGGGCCGCTTAGGCATCTGTCGTCAGATCGCGATCCCGTCCCTCCTCCTCGAAGTGGGCTTTCTCAGCAATCCAGACGATCGCGCCCTTCTCCTCAACCGTCGCCGCGACATGGCCCTCGGCATTGTCGATGGTCTCGAAGCCTGGAGCCGCGACATCAACGGCAAAGCCCCCAGCCTCGAACAAAGTCACCCCGTCGTCAATATCCGCATCAACGGGCAAAACTACGGCGAGCAAGGCATTTTAGTCAACAGTAACGGCTTCATTCCCGTTGACTTGGTGGATCGCCTGGGGGTCAACCTCACCCAGCGCCCCGAAATTCGCCTCGTTCAATATCGCGGCGTGGTCTATGTGAAAGCGATCGAACTGCGGGAATTCAACATCAACGTCGGTTGGGAAAATAGCACCCGCACTGTCGTGCTCCGCTCCATCTCCCAAATTTGCCCCGGTCTGTTTGACCGCATCATCGGCCAGGGCAACACCTCCGAGGTGCAACTGATTATGTTCCTCAAGGCCAACAACGAAAACGCCCTCGCCGAATTCCCCGACCTGCCCAAACTCTACCGCGAAGAAGCCGCCATCGAAGGAATCAGCTACGACATTGCCTTCTGTCAAATGTGCCTGGCAACCAATTTCCTCCGGTTCGGCGGTGATATTAAACCCTCCCAAAACAACTTTGCCGATCTCGGTGCGGTGGGGGGCGGTGCGCAAGGGGCGACCTTCCCCAGTGCCCAAATCGGGGTTCGCGCCCACATTCAACACCTCAAGGCCTACGCCAACCTAGAACCCCTCGTGCAGGACGTGGTTGATCCCCGGTTCCGGTTTGTGACGCGGGGGATTGCGCCTTTGGTGGATCAATTGTCGGGGCGATGGTCGTCTGATCCCCAATACGGCCAAAAGATTCTCGCGATTCTCCGCCGTCTTTATGAGTCTGCTGATCTGCTGTAAGGGTTGCGGGGCAAGGGGCTTAAGCCCCTTGTCTATGTTCTGCTGTAAGGGTTGCGGGGCAAGGGGTTTAAGCCCCTTGTCTATGCGAGGCAGTGGCGTTAAACGTAGGTGGGAATTTGATCGTGGATGGGGGCGATCGCGGCCTGATCTAAAATTTGCGGAATCAGATCCTCGCGGCGTACGGCCATCAAATGCACCCCATGACAAAGGTTTTGGGCCAGTTTCACCTGTTCGGCGGCAATTTTAACCCCTTCCTGGAGTGGGTCAGCGGCGGCGGCGAGGCGATCAATGGTGGCTTGAGCAATCTGGACACCGGGCACACAGCGATTAATGAAATTTGCATTTTTAGCCGATTTCAACAGGAAAATTCCCGCCAAGACCGGACGATTCAACGGAGCGGCGATTTCCGTCATAAACCGTTCCAAACAGTGAAAATCGCTGATTAACTGACTTTGAAAAAACTGCGCCCCGGCTTCGACTTTATGCTCAAACCGCCGTTGCAGACTTTTCCAACTGTGGATTTGAGGGTCAACCGCCGCGCCGGGAAACAGATCCAAATGACCATCGGTGAGTTTTTTATCGTTGTAGTCGAAACCGTCGTTGAGTTTGTGGATCAGTTTCAAGAGGCGCACAGATTCTAGATCGAAGACACTGCGGGCGCGGGGATGATCGCCTGCTTTGACGGGATCACCCGTGAGGGCGAGAACATTGGTTAATCCCAGGGCATGAGCACCCATCAGATCCGCTTGCAGGCCGATGACGTTGCGATCGCGACAGGCCACCTGATAGATCGGTTCAATGTCCGCCTGTTTCAAAATTAACGACGCAGCCAAGGACGACATCCGCAACACCGCCCGACTGCCATCGGTGACATTGACGCTATGGACACGCCCCTGTAAACACTGCGCCATCTTGAGCATGTGACTCGGATCGCCTCCCTTGGGGGGCATCACTTCAGCGGTAATTAAAAATTCATTCTGTTCAATGGCGCGACGTAAACGGGACATTTATTTTTTTCAGGGGATGAGGATCAATAAAACTTAATTAAGTCTTAATGATAATCCTGTTTGCTGGCGATTAAAGGGGCACGGAAAAACCCATCGCGGCTTTAACCTTGGCCAGGACGTGATTGGCGCTCGCTGCGGCTTTTTCCCGTCCATCGCGGAGAATAGCATCAAGGGCGGCGCGATCGCTCATAATCTCGCTGTATTTTTCCTGGATCGGTCGCAGGGCCTCCACCGTCGTTTCGGCTAACAGGGGTTTAAATTGTCCCCAGCCCATCTCGGCACAGTCCGCCGCCACGGCCTCGCGGGATTGACCGGAGAGGAGATGATAAAGGGTGAGCAGGTTGTGACATTCGGGGCGATCGGGGTTGTCGAATTCGAGGCCCTTGGTGGGGTCAGTTTTGCAGCGTTTGATTTTTTTCGTGATCACCTCCGGCGGGTCAAGGAGGCTAATCCGGCTCAGGTCTGAGGGGTCAGATTTAGACATTTTTTTCGTGCCATCGGTGAGGCTCATCACCCGCGCCCCGGCTTTCTGAATCAGGGGTTCCGGCATTTTAAGCACCGAATTTTCGCCCGTGCCAAATTGATCGTTAATCCGAATCACCAGATCGCGGGTCAGTTCAATATGTTGCTTTTGGTCTTCCCCCACGGGCACAAGGTCGGCATCGTACAGCAGAATATCCGCCGCCATTAACACCGGATAATCCAGCAGGCCAACGCTGACATTTTCCCCCTGTTTGACGGCTTTTTCTTTGAACTGGATCATCCGTTCGAGCCAATTTACCGGGGTGATGCAGTTGAGGAGCCAGGCGAGTTCGCTATGGGCGGCGATGTGGGATTGAATGAAAATTGTGGAATGGCTGAGATCAATGCCACAGGCGAGATAGAGGGCAGCGATCGCATAGGAATTATCCGCCAACACCTTGGGATCATGGGGCACGGTTATCGCGTGGAGATCCACCACACAAAAATAATTATCGTACTGGTCTTGGGCGTTCACCCAGTTCCGAATCGCCCCTAAATAATTGCCTAAGTGTAGATTTCCGGTGGGTTGCACCCCAGAGAGTACCCGCTGTTTCGCCATGATCAATTCTGTATCGCTTGCGCGTTTGCCCCTTGTATTATGCCAGGATTAGGACGAATTGTTGGCCAGCGTCAGCTCTAGCCCTCACCCAACCCTCTCCCCCAGGCGAGGGCATTTAACTCCCTTCTCCCACGGGAGAAGGGCCGGGGATGAGGGCGAAACATCGCTTCTGTCCCTCACCCAACCCTCTCCCCCAGGCGAGGGCATTTAACTCCCTTCTCCCGTGGGAGAAGGGCCGGGGATGAGGGCGAAACATCGCTTCTGTCCCTCACCCAACCCTCTCCCCCAGGCGAGGGCATTCAACTCCCTTCTCCCGTGGGAGAAGGGCCGGGGATGAGGGCGAAATCACCAACAGCCATCTAAAAAATGAATCGAGGAAAAGGGTGGGAAGCGTTGCCCTGGGAATAGTAAAATTAACAGGCTGTATTGAGTTGATGGAAGACAGACTGTGATTGAACGCTACACCCTGCCAGAGATGGGGCAACTATGGACAGATGCCTACAAGTTTAAAACATGGCTACAAGTGGAAATCGCAGTCTGTGAAGCTCAGGCAGAACTGGGTTACATTCCCGCCGAGGCCGTAGAGGAGATTAAGGCCAAGGCAGATTTTGACCCCGATCGCATCCTCGAAATTGAGGCCGAAGTGCGCCATGATGTGATCGCCTTTTTGACGAATGTGAATGAATATGTGGGCGATCCCGGTCGCTATATTCATCTGGGGATGACCAGTTCTGATGTACTGGATACGGGGTTGGCCTTGCAGATGGTGGCGAGTCTGAATCTGATTTTGGAAAAGGTGGAAGAACTCACCCAGGCGATTCGCTACCAAGCCCAGGAACATCGCTATACGGTGATGGTAGGGCGTTCCCATGGGATTCACGCCGAGCCGATTACCTTTGGGTTTAAGTTGGCGGGCTGGTTGGCGGAGGTGCTGCGGGGGCGCGATCGCCTCGTGCATTTGCGCGAAGAAATTGCCGTCGGGAAAATTTCCGGCGCGGTGGGAACCTATGCGAATCTTGATCCCCGTGTGGAAGCGATCGCCTGTCAAAACCTCGGCCTCACCCCCGACACTGCCTCAACTCAGGTGATTTCGCGCGATCGTCACGCCCAATTCCTCCAACAACTCGCCCTCCTCGCCGCCTCCCTCGAACGCTTCGCCGTCGAAATCCGCAACCTCCAACGCACCGACGTTTTAGAAGTAGAAGAATTCTTCTCCAAAGGGCAAAAAGGCTCCTCCGCCATGCCCCACAAGCGCAACCCGATCCGCTCCGAACGCCTCACCGGCATGGCCCGGATCATTCGCGGCAACGCCATGGCGGGCCTCGAAAACGTCGCCCTCTGGCACGAGCGCGACATTTCCCACAGTTCCGTCGAGCGCGTCGTCATGCCCGATAGCTGCATCCTCACCCATTTCATGCTCAACGAAACCACCAAGTTAATCCAAAATCTCTTGGTCTACCCTGAAAACATGAAGCGCAACATGAACGTTTACGGCGGCGTGATCTTCAGTCAGCGCGTCCTCCTCGCCCTCGTGGAAAAGGGCATGAACCGGGAGGAGGCCTATCGCGTCGTTCAAGGCTGCGCCCACAGTGAATGGAACGTTGAAGGCGGCGATTTCCGCAAACAAGTGGAAGCCAGCGCGGTGATCAATCAACACCTCTCCCCGGACGAAATCGCCGCCTGTTTCGACCCCCAACACCATCTCCGCTACCTCGATGAGGTCTACCAACGCCTGGCAATTTAGTCGTTTGAACCGTCAAAATCCGTCGCTCAGGGTAGGACAGCAATGTTAAAAATAGGGTGTTTACTGTCAATCATCGGAGACAGATGCAGCAATTAACCTGTCAGATTCAGGCAATGTGGGATTCAGAAGCACGGGTTTGGGTCGCCACCAGTGATGATGTACCGGGTCTGGCCACAGAAGCCGACACTCTAGACATCCTCACACTGAAGTTGCGTGAGATGGTTCCTGAGCTATTACGTCTGAATGCGGTACTGACGGATGATCCAGCCCACGCGATATCCATCGTGTTAAATAGCCACCGTGAGGACAGAATCGAGGTAATGGCGTAAATGGCGAAGTCGTTTACACCAGAGGTAAAGCGATTGTTAGTGCAGGCGGGTTGTGTTTTAAAACGCCAGGGTAAAGGCGATCATGAAATTTGGTTTAGCCCACTGACGCAGCGTAATTTTGTCGTGGATCAGACCATTAAGTCTCGGCATACTGCCAATGCAGTGCTGAAGCAGGCGGGTTTAGAGAAAACATTCTGATATTTAGATCGCCCTCGGAAAGCGTTTAAAAATTGAATTGGTAGAAGCGGAGTAATTCTCAACACCGGGTTAGGGTGTGGAACAAGGGCGATCGCTAATTAAACTTCGCCTTGGCTTGGGCGTAAATTTCCGGCGTGATCAGGGTTTCACCGGCCTCGGCTGCAAATTTTTCGATTTTCTTGCGGGCGGCTGGACGCACAAAAAAGGGAATCTCTTTGAGTTTGGCTTCGGCGGCTTCAGTCCATTCCATCGGGGTTTTGGGGCATGAGAAGTTATGGGTTTAATTATGACTCAAACGGGTTCAGGCTGCGGCACAAGGGCGATCGCATTTGTCACCACCTCAACCCCCGCGCCCGGTTGGTAGGCCTGCTCAGTGATGTAGCGTTTCCAGGCTTTCGTACCGGGTTGGCCGCTGAAGAGTTGCAGCAGGTGGCGGGTGATGTGGCTGACTTTGTGACCCTGGGCGACCCAATCTTCAATGTAGGGGAGCATGGCTTCGATCACCTGATGGCGGGAGGGGATCGGGTAGGGATCGTGAAAGAAGGCGCGATCGCACTCCGCAAATAAATAGGGATTGTCATAGGCCGCCCGGCCAATCATTACCGCGTCCACATGATCGAGATGGTCGTGAATTTGGGCGTGGGTGGTGATGCCGCCGTTGATTTCAATGGTCAGGTGGGGGAAATCCTGTTTGAGTTGATAGACGCGATCGTATTGGAGGGGGGGAACCGTGCGGTTTTCCTTGGGGCTGAGACCTTGGAGCCAGGCTTTACGGGCGTGGACGCTGAATTGTTCACAGCCCGCATCGGCCACGGTTGCGACAAATCGGGTTAAATCTGCGTAGCGATCGCAATCATCCACCCCGATCCGATGCTTCACCGTAATCGGCAACGACACCGCCCGCCCCATCGCCGTCACCGCCGCCGCCACCAATTCCGGCTGCTGCATCAAACAGGCCCCAAAATTCCCACTCTGCACCCGACTACTGGGGCAACCCACGTTTAAATTCACCCCGTCATAGCCCCAGTCCGCCGCAATCCGCGCACATTCGGCCAAATCTTGGGGATTATCGCCGCCTAACTGCAAAATTAGCGGGTGTTCAGCGGGGTGAAAATCGAGGAGTTTGGCGCGATCGCCGTGGAGAATCGCCGCCGTTGTCACCATTTCCGTATAGAGCAGAGTGCGGCGGGAGATTTGGCGCAGGAAATACCGATAGTGGCGATCGGTGCGCTCCATCATCGGCGCAACACTGACGGGATAAACAACGGACATCACAATTTCAGCAACTCTGCCTTAACAGTGTAGCGGAGGGCGATCGCCTCCCCCACTTTCCCCACTTTCCCCAATTTACAATTGACCATGGCGCAAATTCTCACGGCCAGCCAACTCCATCGCTGGTGAGTTCCGGTGAGCGATCGGGTGGCGCGATCCAACTCCAACCCGGATCAATCGCGCAGAGGGCATGAGGCTAACACGACGGGCGATTCTGTTGCGACAGAAAACGAGATACAGTGAGTAACACGGCTTTTTTGCACTCAACGCACCCATCCACATGGTCAAAATTAACGAAAATTATCTCAAACTGAAAGCGGGGTATCTTTTCCCAGAAATTGCCCGCCGCGTCGCCACCTTCACCGAGGCGAACCCCGATGCCCCGATCATTAAACTGGGGATTGGCGATGTCACCGAACCCTTACCGGAAGCCTGCCGCGCTGCGATGACTGCCGCCGTGGAGGAAATGGGCGATCGCGCCACCTTCAAAGGCTACGGGCCGGAACAGGGTTACGCTTGGTTGCGGGAAAAAATCGCCGCCCACGATTTCCAAGCGCGGGGCTGTGACATTGATGCCTCAGAAATTTTCATCTCCGACGGCTCGAAGTGCGACACCGGGAACATCCTCGACATTTTCGGCAAGGATAATGCGATCGCCGTCACCGATCCCGTCTATCCCGTCTATGTGGATACAAACGTGATGGCGGGGCATACTGGCGATGCCACCGAAAGCGGCAAATATGGCGGTTTGGTCTATCTTCCGGTCACCGCTGAAAACAATTTCACCGCTGAAATTCCCACGGAAAAAGTAGACCTGATCTATCTCTGTTTTCCCAACAACCCCACCGGAGCCACCGCCACCAAAGAGCATCTCAAAGCCTGGGTAGATTATGCCAATAGTCACGGCTCGATTATCTTCTTTGATGCCGCCTATGAGGCTTTTATTACTGATCCGGAACTCCCCCACTCCATTTATGAAATAGAAGGCGCTCGCACCTGCGCGATCGAGTTTCGTTCCTTCTCCAAAAATGCCGGATTTACCGGGACTCGTTGCGCCTTAACCGTCGTACCCAAATCCCTCACTGTCACCGCTTCTGATGGGTCTGTTGTCGAACTCCATAAACTCTGGAATCGCCGCCAATCCACCAAATTTAACGGCGTATCCTACATTATCCAACGGGGAGCCGAAGCTGTTTATTCTGAAGCGGGTCAAGCGCAAACAGAAGCATTAGTGAGCTTCTATTTAGAGAATGCCACAATCATTCGGGAACAACTCACCGCCGCCGGATTAAGCGTCTATGGTGGTGTGAATGCGCCCTATGTTTGGGTGAAAACGCCCCAAAGTTTATCGAGTTGGGACTTTTTTGATAAACTCCTCCAGACGGTGAATGTAGTCGGTACACCTGGCTCCGGTTTTGGGGCAGCGGGTGAGGGCTATTTCCGGATTTCGGCGTTTAATAGTCGGGCCAATGTGGAAGAAGCGATGCAGCGGATCACGACTAAATTCAAAGTGTAATTTTTATCTATCTCAGACAAGGGGCTTAAGCCCCTTGCCCCTTGATCCAATCCCTTGCTCGTTCATTAGCCCCTTACCCATTGATTCATAATTTTGGAATGTTGATCCTATGCCATTAAACAGTGCGATCGCAGCCTATATCCATTACCTCAGTTTTGCCCTCATTTTTGCATCCTTAACCCTCGAACATCAAACCTTTAAACCAGAATTAACCGTTAAAGAAGGCTGGCGGATGATTATCGCTGACACCCTCTACGGGATTGCGGCGATCGCAATTCTCGTCACCGGGGCGTTGCGGGTGATGTACTTCGGCCAAGGCCCCAGTTTTTACAGCCAAAATCCGATTTTTTGGGTGAAAATTGGCATTTTTATCGCCGTGGGTTTGCTATCCCTCTATCCCACGATTTCCTATCTCCGGTGGGTGAAAGGGTTACGGGCAGACACGGCCCCCGTGATTGGTGAAACTCAAGCGAAGGTGATTACAGGAATTATCCGAGCGGAGTTGTTAGGTTTCGCGCTAATCCCTCTGTTTGCGTCGTTAATGGCGCGAGGGATTGGGTTGACGTGATGTGAGGAAAAAAAGCCCCTGGATGGTTCACATCCAGGGCTTTTTGATTACAGAATTTGCCTCGTGATGGGGAATCATAGCAATCAACAAGGGTATTAGGACAGGCAAGGGGCTTAAGCCCCTTGTTCCAGAGTCTCTGAATGTCCTAACCGCTCTGGCGAGTGCTATATACCCGAAGGCAGTCCTGTGGCCGGGTCAGCCGTCGGCAATGCTGGGGGCGATCGCAGGACTTTTTCTCAATCATCTTTTGAGGTAAGGAGGGAAGACCTTAAATCCCTGCTACGGTGTGGATTTTGAGGAAATTCGTGCCTTGGGTCATCTGCACCGGACTGCCGCCCAAAATCAAGACTTGATCCCCTGGTTCTGCCAGTTCATATTGCGCGAAAACCTCCTCAATCCGATGCGCCAACACCTCCACCGAATCCACGGGCCCCTCCATTAAAATCGGTGTGACCCCCCAGATCACATTGAGGCGTGTGTAGACTTTCGGCTCTGTGGTTAACGCTAGGATCGGGGCTTTGGGGCGTTCTGCTGCGACTAATTTGGCGGTGTATCCTGTGGAGGTGAACGCCACAATCCAGCGCAGATTGAGGATTTTGTCCACAACGTTTAAGGCTTCGCTGAGGGCGTGGGTGGCGGTATGTTCGGCGGGGGGCAGGTTGATGAATTCAATCATCGGCTCTACTTCTGTGGCAATCTGGCCCAACATTTTCACCGCCTCGACGGGATAGTCCCCCACGGCGGATTCGCCGGACAACATGACCGCATCGGTGCCGTCGATAATTGCATTGGCCACATCGCTGGCTTCGGCGCGGGTGGGTTGGGCGTTGGTGATCATGCTTTCGAGCATTTGGGTGGCGGTGATCACGGGGATGCCTTGTTGGTTGCAGGCGTGGATGATTTGTTTTTGGAGCATGGGGACTTTTTCGGGGGACATTTCGACCCCAAGATCCCCCCGCGCCACCATGATGCCATCGCAGATATGCACTAATTCATCGAGGTGGTCAATGGCTTGGGGGCGTTCGATTTTGGCGATGACGGGGACATCGCTGGCTCCCTGTTCGGTGAGGAGGGTTTTCAGGGCTTGTACGTCGTCGGTTTGGCGCACGAAGCTTAAGGCGACCCAGTCGATGCCGTGCTTTAACCCAAAGGCGAGGTCTTGCTTGTCTTTGTCGGTGATGGAGGGGAGACGGAGGGCGAGTTCGGGAAAGTTGACCCCTTTACGGTTTTTGAGGGTTCCGCCTCGGATCACTTGGGCGGTGACGATCGCATTTTCCACGGAGAGGACGGTTAACTCCAATTTGCCATCATCGAGCAAGATCCGATTGCCGGCGATCGCTTCTTCGGCGAGGGAGGGATAGTCAATGGGAATGGTGACCCCGTCCGCTGCATTGCCCAAGGTTACGGTTTCCCCGGCGGTGAGGATCACGTTTTCCGGCAATTGCACCACCCGGATTTTAGGGCCTTGGAGATCTTGCAGCAGTACCAATGGATAGTGCAACTCTTGGGATACCTGCCGCAGGGTTTGAATCGTGACGGCGTGATCGTCATAACTGCCGTGGGAAAAATTCAGCCGAGCGACCCCCATTCCCGCTTTGATGAGGTGGCGAATGGTTTCAGGGGAGCGACTCGCAGGGCCAATGGTGGCAACAATTTTGGTGCGATGGGGAACTAAAAACATAACTTGGCCTCGTGATGATCTTAGATAGACAGAGGATACAGCCCCACTGTAAGGGATGAACCTGGCTCTCCCCTGAAATCTAAAAGGATTGTACGGATTTGGCGGGGGGCGATCGCAGGAGGGCGGCGACGGGATCGGATGCCGTCCAGCGGCGGGGTGGGCGATCGCTCCTGATCCTCGCTCCTCTTCTTGGCTAGGCATCCTAAATTCGTTAAACTTTGTCCAAGGCAGAATCAGGGCAAGCGATGGCAGATCATAAAGTGCTTCTTTTAGACAGTGACGCGGCAAGTGTTGCAGAACTGCGCGGGATGATGCCGGGTGGTAATTTTGACCTGGTGACGATTGGGGATGGCAAAGCCGCCCTGAATGTGATCAAGACAGAACTGGCCAATATCCGCTTCATGGTGCTGAAATTTAACCTACCCAATGTCAGCGGCTGGAAAATTCTCAAAAAAGCTAAGGAACACCCCAAACTCCGCACCATTCCGATGCTCTTAGTCGCAGACCCCAACGATCCCGTCACCAAAGCCCTACCCGAACCCCACACCACCTTTGCGGTCATTAACCGCCCGTTTAATCGCAAACAATTCCAAGGGGCGATTAAAGAAGCCATGCGCCGGGCGAACCAAGACCCCGCCCCAGCACAGGTGAAAAAACGAGCGGCTCCTCGCCCGGCGGCTGCCCCTGTGGTGACCCCGCCGCCGCCCCCCCGTGCCAAAGCTGCACCGCCCCCGAAACCGGCTGCTGCACCGCCGCCGCCGCCCCGTGTTAAGGCTGCACCGCCGCCGCCGCCGCCACCCCCGAAACCTGCTGCACCCCCACCCGATCGCGTGATTGCCGCCCCGCCGTCGTCTCAACCGATCGCAGCCCCACCCCCACCCCCCCCGAAACCCGCTGCACCCCCGCCGCCCCAGGTGGAACCCGACGTGGCGGCAGTGGCGGGCAATGAAGCGATGGCGGGCGCGATCGCAACGCCACCGATCGCAACGCCACCAATCGCCGCGCCACCAATCGCAACGCCGTCCGCACCGCTGGGGCCAGTCCAACCTGACCCCAGTGATCCCTTTTTCATCGACGTGGCCCCCGACCCTCCCGCGCCCCCTGATCCAAATAATCCCTTTGCGATCGCAGCGGCTCCCAATGCAGCCGCCCCTGCGCTCGATCCCAAAAGCCCCTTCCGTGCCCTTTCCGCCGATGAAATCGCGGCCTTAACCGCCCAAGCCAGCCCCGAACCCGATGCAGACCTAAACCCTTTTTTTGTTGAACCGCCTCCCCCCAGCTCTGCCGCGCCTCAGGACGCGGATGACCCCTTTGCTGGTGCGGTGAGTGCGGCTCCTACGGTTTCTCCCTCGGCTCCATCACCTGCGCCGAGTCCTGCTGAGGTGACGGCTGCACCTGTGATGGCTACCGATGCGGATGAATTTGCGGATGAATTCGCAGCGGATGAAGCGAACACCGCCGATTTAAGCCCGGAGCCGGCGATCGCCTCTGCTCCAGACCTTGACCCCCCCCTTGAAGACGCACCCGCAGACCCGGCGGCGATCGCATGGGAACCCGTCAACTATGCGGCCTTGGATTGTCTCCATATTCACCTTGATCAGCGCGATCGCGGCGTGACGGGCCTCGCTATTAGTCCCGATGGTAGCCTGCTCTATACCTGTGGCCCGGAAACCTATCTGAGTGCCTGGGAGTTAGCCACGATTACCAAAGTGTTGCAGTTTGACCTGTTCTCCAAAGGCGCAGACTGTTTAACCATTTCCCCCGACGGCAGCCTGCTGTTAACCGGCGCGAGCCAGAGCAACATTAAATGTTGGGATGTCAGCAGCGGCCAACTCTTCGACACCTTAAACGATGCATCCATGGGGGTGAATGGGTTAGCCATGACCTGGGATGGTCAACGGGTGATCACCAGTTCCGCCCACAGTAATTTGAAAGTGTGGGACTTTACCAGTGGTGATCTGTTGGGGCCGATTAATGATGCATCCTTTGGGGCGACGGGGGTGGCGATCGCCAACGACAACCGCACCACTCTGAGTAGTTCCCTCACCAGCAATATCTGTTTTTGGGATTTGGAAACCGGGGAACTCCTCGGCCCCCTCAATGATGAATCCTTCGGGACGACAGCGATCGCCCTCAGCCCCGATGGTCAAGCCGTGATCAGCGGCAATCAACAGGGCATCTTAAGTATTTTCGACTGGACAACCGGCAACCCGATCCGCCTGATCAAAGCCCATGATCAACCGATTACCGCCGTGGCCGTCAGCCCCGATGGTTGGGGAATTGTCACCGCGACCCTGACGGAAATTAAACTCTGGGGCGGCTAACGCACCCAGAATTAGCGCCGTATTTCCAGGATTTTCAATGGGCTACCCTAACGCACACGGGGAAAACTGGGCAAATTCACCGCTGCGATCGACGGGACTTTTTTCGGGGCGCGATGGGTCGGGGCTGGTTTTGGGGTCGGGGTTTCGCGGGGTTGAATCGCTGCCTGGCTGCGGGGTAAGGGCATCACACTGCGGCGGCCTGCGTGGAAGTCCGGGAGGTTCAAGTTTGCAAACTTACCTGGGGGGGCAGCCGCCGGAGCGGGAGCGTCAAAGACGGAAACCGCAGGAGTTGCAGGGGCCGAGGGCATTTCCACCGCCAGTTCTTCCTCCTCGTCAAAGAGACGCGCCGCCCAGGTGGGGGGCGTGGGCGGCTGCGATCGCTGATTTGACCAGGGTTGAATCGGAGAGGGTTTCATCTCCTCCGGTGGCGGTTGCAGTTGGGTAATCGGGGATGGCGGTGCGATCGCAGGCTGATCCGCACGAATCCCCGAATCGGTTCCGGCGTGACTCCCTTGCCCCCGGTCTCCCGCCTCGGACTCCTCTAAATAGCGACTAAACAACCGTTGAAATTGCTGCGTGTGGGACTGCTGCCGATCGAGATGCTGGCGCAGGGCTTGGGAATTATCCGCCGCCTCATGGAGTAAACTCGCCTGCTCCGTATAGGTTTGACGCGCCAAAATACATTCTTGTTCAAGGCGCACAATTTGAGCCTGCGCCAATTCTAACTGTTGCGAGAGGTTTTCAATCAAAACATGTTGCCGTTGGGCCACATGGTGAGACGCTTCCAACTCTTGAAAGAGTAAACTCATCTGCCCTTGGGCATCGAGCAACTCTTCACCTTGCTGCACCGTGACCTGTTCCCGCTGTTGGGAGGAGCGTCGTTCGGCTTGGAGCGATTCTTGGGTTGTGGCCAGGGCTTGCTCTAAATCCGCTGCCCGTTGGAGCAGTTCACGGTTGCGCTGACGCAGTTTCCGGGCCAGGGTGAACCAGTCCGTTTCTTGAATCGGGTTCAGGGTTTCCTGGTCACCCTCGGTGGCGGTGGTTTCAACCGTGACGGTGGGTTCAGTCTCCCAAGTTTGCGGCGTTTCAAACTGCTGAGACTGGGGGGTTTGTTCGCTCATGGCTTTTTTCTCTCGATGGGCTAGGCCAGCACAATGCACCCAAGATTGGCGCAGAATTCTTTACCAGAATAATGCAAAACCTCAGAAAATTGATGGTCTAGGCGCTTCAGGCTCGATAAATGTTGATCATTGTGCCATGGAGAGCGGGGGCGATCGCACCCTCCCACCCAGCCAATCCCACCCCTAACCCAGGGCATCGGGGCGAAACGCCGCCGCCCACACCGGAGGAGCCGGGCCGACCCAAGTGAGGGTAATTTGGCGGGATTGTTCGACGGTGTGGAGGTGGATGTCCAGGTAGGCGGGGGGTGGAGCGGGAAGGCGTTCGGCCCATTCGATCGCCATGATGCCCGGTTCCACTTCGACACCGTCCCAATAGAGTTCGGGGTAGAGGGTGGCGACCCCAGCCGGATCGAGGCGGTAGAGATCGAGGTGATAGAGGGGGAGGCGGCCGTCGGTGTATTCGTTGATCAGGGTGAAGGTGGGGCTAAGGATGGGGTCAGCAATGCCGAGACCTTGACCGAGGCCCTGAATTAGGGTGGTTTTCCCTGCACCAAGATCCCCAGACAAGAGGAGAACCGTGGGGGGGAGGGTTTCGCCGAGACGTTGACCGAGGGCGAGGGTGGCGGTTACGTCGGGGAGGTGGAGGGTGTGAGTCGGGGTCATATAGCAATCCTAAATCAGAATCAGGACAGGCAAGGGGCTTAAGCCCCTTGTTTCTCAAGGCTGAGGATTGCACACCTCAGATAGGATTGCTAGAGTTGACATCCTCACCGGGCTAAAGCCACAGTGATTCCTAAGATTCACATCTTAGGTTTCTGCTTCATAGCAACAGCCTCCACCCGCAAGGAGTTTATGGTCTTACGTTCGCTCCACAGACTATCCCCGCTAGCCCAGCGG
>NZ_JAQMTY010000218.1 GCF_028330765.1 Spirulina subsalsa CS-330
AAATTGCTGCCCGCGTTAAACGGTCTGGGGCTCAGTGGTCTCGCCACAATGTGCCTAAGGTTCTTCTACACCGTTGTGCTTATCTCAATGGTGAACTCTATTAATCTCTATGTACTATCTGCATAACTGGGATGCACCCCATGCGGAGTTGCATCGGCGGGGACTTCTTCTGCTGCCACGCCGCCGCCGATGTCAGACTGAATCGTGACGAGGGTTGAAATGGCTGCGATCGCCTGCAACACCTTTGCTTCGGCATGGGCTGGCACATCTAAACAATTGTTCTCGCCCAACAGTTGCGCGATGCGGCGATGATGTTCATGGATCGCGAGCACCTTGAGCCGGGTGGGGGTTTCTTTGACGGCGATCACCTCCCCATCGTTCACAAGCGGAGGAGCCAGTTTGATCTGAAGCCGTTCATTGGCCAGGCGCTGCACAAATAACTCCGGTTCACCCGCCACCACATCAACGCGCACATTGTCCAGATCAGCCCAAAACACCAGCGGATGCCCCACCAATGCCAGTAACGCCTGATCATCAAAGAAATACCTGGGGTTTCCTGAACCGTAGCGGCGATATTCGTACTCCATTTGCAAGGTTTTAGCAATGTTTCGATCCTGTTCTGTGAGGTAGTCGGGCATCTCACGCACCGATTGAAACCGCTTTAAGGCGATGGATTTACCCTTAGTCCAACCGCCTTTGGCACTCAATTTTTGCTCGACGGGGTTGAGTTGCCAGTTATCCAGCGAACGAAACTGTAATCGCCACGCCAGACGATAGTGAGAGGCGCGATCGCTCTCAACTGGGGCATCAGGAGACGTTAACTGGGTCAGCGCATCGAGGGCAAGCTCCCACAATTCTCGATGCTGCACAATCTCGATCAGGGGTTGACTGTTGATCGTTTCGCGCAACCCGGCGGCCACTTCCTGATAAATTTCCGCGCCGTCCAAGCGCACGATTAAGTCGGCCAGTTCGAGGGCGAGCCAACTGTAGTCTGCCTTCGATGCCCGTTGATAGGCCTGCACCAGTTGCGGCGTTAGCCATTGGGAAAGTTCAGGCACATTGAGCCAGTACAAGCTGTAGACTTCGAGCAGAGTAGCCACCCCAACCGTCGGCAGGTTGTAGTCAAAAAACTCGCTCGCCACATCAGCCGCAAGCGAGTTTTGGCCCTGTTGAATTTTCAGCAGCCTTGAAAAGAGTTGGACACTGTGGTGTAGCCAGTATTGAGCCGATCCCCGTTCGATGCTTGTGCAATATTCGTGGGCCAGTTGCAAAGCGGCGGGGCTGCCGTCTTTTAACAGGGCAAATAAATAGAGCACTGTGGTAGGGATCTCAAACCACTCCATTTGTGCCGCGTTGGATTTACCGACCAGTTTTAAGCTGGCTTGGTAGTGGGCGATCGCCTCGGTGGTTTGGCCATCCAGGAAAGCGATCGCGCCCTGCAACGCCAACCGCCGATAAGACGGGGGATGTGTTTCAGTGTTCGCTAAAAGCTCCCAGACCTCCTGTAGATAGCCCCGCAGCCATAACTGTTCCCCATAGAGCACCACGATGTCCGGAGTCGCCTGTTGGGTCGCGTACAATTCTTCGAGCCATTCAAAAACCGCCTCAACTTCGTGGCACTGCTGAGCGGCATCCGTCAGAATCAACTCTAGACCTACATGACAAAACTCTGGCGAAAGCCGCTGCATCCAGTCCGGATCAAAGGGATGCTTGAGCATTGACCGAAAGACATCGATGAAGGTCAGTGTCGGTGTCCAATAGGCTATCCGACGCTCATCGAATAATGTGTCAACGTCTGTTAAATCTTCGCGATAGATGGCAATCCGCAATTCACGCAACCATTCTTGTTCGGATTGAAAGATTCGCTTTTTGTTGTAATGTTGCCGGAGCGGCAATTGGGTATGGATCGCGTTAACAATTGGCTCGAACGTGCGCCGCTTGACCGCATCCCGCACCACAACTTCCTGTAACTCTGACGGACACCGAATCCCACTGTTCTGAGGTTGCACCAACATTCCCTGATCAATTAGCTCGCTGATCCGGGCACTGAAGACATGGGCCTTTAATGGGGACAGGGGTGGGTCAAATGACAAGGTGGGGACGGCAACATTCCAGCATGCACAGGCTGTGGAGCGATTCAGGGGAGTATGGCAAATCGCAAAAAGTTGCACCATGGCTCGCTGGACTGGGTTGAGCTGCGCATAGCATTGTTGTAAAGGAGTGGATTGGGGGGAAAGGTCAGAAGCCATGGCCAGAGTCCCAAGGAAAAGAGTTGCGTTGAACGTTCGATGCTCAACAATTATCAGGTTAACCAACCCTAACGATCAAACATTAGTCTTAAGAACGTCTTCTGATCCCAAATCCGAACTCACAAGTAAAAGGCTCAATAGTGCAATACTGAGCCTTTCAACATCATATTTCGTTTTGGGGGTGCGTTTTAACCGCCTCAACCGCCCAGACCGGCAACCACCGGGTGGAAAAAGAACGCAAACCCCAGCACCATATAGGTTGCCAAGAGAAGAATTCCTTCGAGCCAGTTCGATTTTCCATCGGAACTCACGGAATTCGCCACCCAGACCGCCACCATCACGGCCACGAGTTCAAAGGGGTTGAAATCGAGATCCATCGGTTGACCGATAAACCAGCCCACAATCACCAACACTGGCGCGACAAACATCGCAATTTGCAGACTTGACCCCACCGAAACCGACACGGATAAATCCATTTTGTCTTTCATGGCGACGGTGACGGCGGTGGCGTGTTCTGCCGCGTTGCCAATAATCGGCAGTAAAATCACCCCGGTAAAGAGGGCACTCAACCCCAGGCTAGAGGTGGCTTCTTCGAGGCTATCCACGAGAAATTCCGATTCAACCGCCACCAACAGCGTCACCAAGAGCAACACCCCCATCCAGAGCACCACATTCGGTTTTTCATGTTTGGTGTGACCTTCGCCTGATTCGTCGTCGTTCATGTCATCCCCTTCGAGGTCGGCCATCCCCACATCGTAGAGGTAGGTATGGGTTTTCATCGAAAACAGCAGGGTGAGACAGTACACCAAGATCAAGATGATCGCTACGGCAACGGAGAGCTTTTGGAGCGTCAATTCGCCAATCCCGCTAGAGGTATATTCCACCGCTGTGGGGACAAGGAGAGCGATCACCGCTAGGTTCATTGTTGAGGCATTCATCCGGGCGGCGGTGGGTTGGAATTCCTGTTCTTTGAACCGGAGACCACCGAGGAGCATCGAGAACCCTAGCACCAGCAGCAGGTTACTAATAATCGAGCCGGTGATCGTGGCTTTTACCACTTCGATCAGGCCGCCTTTGAGGGCAACTAAGGCAATGATCAATTCCGTGGCGTTCCCGAAGGTGGCGTTGAGGAGTCCACCGAGGTTCGGCCCGACGACGACGGCCACTTCTTCGGTGGCGAGTCCCATCAGGGCGGCGAGGGGAACAATGCCCAGGCCGGCGGTGATGAAGGTGACGGCTGATCCCCATCCTAAGTAGGTCGAAGCGATGGAGATGGGAATAAACACCAGTAGACTGTAGATGATTTTGTTCATAAATCTGAGTATTGTGGTGTAGTCGAATTCGGGGAAGCAGGGGACGCTGTTCTCCAAGAATTTTAACGCATGGGTTTCGGGGATTTCGGGAGAGTGGGGGCGGATGGGGGCGATCGCACCCTGATTTTGCCTGATTCTCAAGACTTGGGACGAGGACGGCGATCGCTCCATTTCCACAGACAGCCGGAGCAGAAATTAGTCAAAATATGGGCGATGATCGGCACGAGGAGGTTACCCGTTGCGATCGCGCTCACGCCAAAAATCACCCCCACCACCGTTGCCCAGAGCATATAGGGCCATTGGGAAAGGCCGCTAAGATGTAAAACGCCAAACAAAACGCTGGATAGGATCACCGCCGCCAGATTTAACCCCAAGGCCGGTAACATCACCCCGCGAAACAATAATTCCTCACTCAACCCCGGCAACAACCCCAACCACAGCAAGTCCGGCCACTCCAGGGGCTTAATCACCAATTCTAAATACACCATGGCACTGCGTCGATAGGCCGGCCACCCCCAATGCAACAGCCCACTGATGGCGACAATTCCGGCCATCACCCCCACCCCCCAGCCCAGGGCGCTCCATTCAAACCGCACCGTGAGCAGAGGAATGTCGCCGAAATATTGCCAGAGTTTCGCCACAATCAGCAAGAGGGCAGCGGTGACTCCCATGGCGAGGAGGACTTGAGTCCGGCTGAGGGGTTCAGGGCTGGGGGAGGGAGAACTATTCACGGGCGCAGTAGGGTCGTGGGACGCAGGGGAGCAATGTGCGGGTTGAGGTGAGCCGGATCGAGACCGGCTTTGTAGGCGGCGAGGATGCCGATCGCTTCTAAGTAGGAGCGGGCCCGCAGGGCTGGAATACCGAGGGATTCTGGGGGGACTTGGATTTGGGTGGTGTTGGCTTCGACGGCGATCACGAGGCGATCGCTCAAACTCAGAGTGGCACTACCGCCACAGGCCGAGGCAGGCACAACGATCGCATCCACTTGATCCGCCCACACCTGTTCCGGAGCACGGGACTGCAACGGCCGCACAAATTGGGGCGCACGGGCCAACCCCACCAGCACCGACGGCAAAAAGGTATAACCCAATTCCTCAGCGGCGGAACGGGGGGCTACGTCCGGATCAACGGGGAGCGGCGCGAGGGCGGGGGCGTGGGCGCAGGGGACGCGGAATTGGCGCACCACCAGATGGGAAATCACCGCTTCGGCTCCGGCCAAGGGGTCAACGCCGGCCCCGTGGCGATAGGCTTGGAGGGCGTTGGGTTCGATGTCGTCGGGAAAGCGAGCCACGACGGCGATCGCATTCACCCCCGCCTGACCGAGCAACACTTCAGCGGCCCGCAGTAAGCTATCTGGATTCGACACCGTGCCCCAACTCGTGCCAGAGGCGGCGGTTTGGAGGGAGACCCCCAAGGGGGCATCGGTGATCAGGTAATCCGTCACAGGGAGGCCGAGGGTAGCGCGGGCCGCCTCGATCGCTTGGATATGACGGGTTTTGAGGTCATCCTCAATGCCTTGATCGAGGATCACCCCGATCCGGTTTTGGTGAACGGGTTGCAAGCCCCAATGACCGGCGGCAAATTGATCTAAACCGTAGCCTTCCACATAGAGGGTTTCAGTGGTAGGCCAGTAGAGTTGCGCCCCGTTGAGGACGTTGGGGTGGGTGATGATGCGATCGCACACCTGCGCCATGGCTTTCACCACCGGCAACGCATCCCCAGCATAGCCGCCAATCGCGGCCCCAATCCCCGTTGGTACGATGACCACAGCAGTTAACGGACGTGACAAACCCTTCAAAACGAATGCTCTCACTACAAGGGAGGAAATCGCTCCCCATTTTATCTTAAATGTGCAAAGAAGACTCCCACTATAAAGCGAGTCCGAGTAGAGTTACCGAAGGTAACGGCGGACGTGCCTTTTAGTGGCGAGATGAATTTGCACCAACAAACAAATCGAGCGACAGCGAGTCCTTTAAT
>NZ_JAQMTY010000219.1 GCF_028330765.1 Spirulina subsalsa CS-330
AAAAAAATCGTCGCCACTCCCCCCCATCACCAAAAGACTCGATACCCCCCGCTCCGTCCAGAGTTGGCGAATTTTATCAATCAAGGGCGTGATCGGTTCGTTGGCTTTGGCGATCAACTGTTGCATGCGGCGATCGCGAATCATAAAATTCGTCGCCGCCGTATCTTCGTCAATCAGCAACACCTGCGCCCCCGCTTCGAGGGCTTCGATAATATTCGCCGCTTGGGAGGTGCTGCCGCTGGCGTTGGGGGTGGAAAAATGGCGCGTCGATCGGCCTTGGGGCAGGTGATTAATAAACGGCGAAATATTCACCCCCACCACCGATCGCCCATCTTCGGCCCGGACTTTGACCGCTGCGGGATCGCTGACCACCGCCTCGCGCCCATCCCCCGGAAGATGGTTATAGACCCCCAACTCCACCGCTTTTAACAGTGTGGACTTGCCATGGTAGCCGCCGCCGACGATGACGGTAATTCCCTGGGGAATGCCCATGCCTCGGATCATGCCTCGATTCGGGGTGGTTAATGCGCATTCGAGTTCCGGCGGTGATTGAAAGGCGATCGCCTCCTGTCCCAAGGGCCGCGCATCCACCCCACTGCGACGCGGCAAAATTGACCCATTGGCCACAAAGGCGATCAAGCCCCGGTCTGCCAGTTGGCCCCGCAGTGCGTCGGCATCTTCGATCGTTTCCCCATGACGCTGCACAGCGGCGAGATCGAGGGACTCAGCCAGGAGCGATCGCGCCACAATTTCCGGCACATCCTCACAGAGTAACGCCGCCGCCTGTCGCCCCAAAATTCGCCGCCCCTGGGCCGGCAGTCCCACCGTAAACCGAGCCTCCACCCGCCGCGCATCCACCCAGACCGCCGTTTGCTCTAGCACCTCTTGCCCCACTGAGAGGATTTCAATCGCGCCACTCTTACCGCTGCCCCGCCGTCCGCTCAAATCCGCCGCCACCCGCGCAAATCGCCGCAGCAGATAGTCCCGCAGGGCAATTTCACGGGATGGCGTATTAAATAACTGGGGGGGAAACTTTGCGATCGCCTGAGGGATTTCCACATGCACCCGACTCGGAGCCGCAAAGGGATCGCCTTGGACATGATCAATGGAGAGGGTGAAATCATCCAACTCGTAGCGACCCTTCAAGGATTTATACGCGCCGTAGCTTGCGCCATCAAGTTTATGGAGGGTATTACGTAATTGTTGCTCAGACATCGGTTAATTGTTCACTCTTGTTCATTGCGATCTTATTTAGCAATCCTGTTTGATTCATGAACAGGCAAGGGGCTTAAGCCCCTTGTTGGTGGAGATATTAGATTTACGATGGATTGAGGAGCGCTCTTCATTGCGATCGCTCACCAAAGAAACAACCCACCGACAGGCTGCCGTGGGGTGCGGGGGTGTGGCTCAATGCCACTCAACGTTCAGAACATTGGATTCAAGGCTGGGTCATGGAGTGGAGAGGGTGAACCCTAGAGCCATTGACGCGAGGCAAATTTTTCGATTTGGACTTGGGTGTCGTGGAGTAGTTGACTCCGACTGTCTTGATGTTGGGGAAGTTGGGTTAAGGATGGGACAAGATTACGGGCTTGCAACGTCATATGAAGCTGAAGTTGGGCCACATATTCGCAGATGTCTTCGCGGCAGACTTCGGTTTCAGGAAGAGATGCAGGGGTCATCAAAATAAACGTCCTCCAAATAAAAGAATGACACTGGGTCAACACTTCTAGACGGTATCACGATCGCTCAAATCTGCATGGGAGTCACGGAAATGCCGAAATATAATTTAATATTTGCGTTGCAATGGCCGTAAAACCCACGCCCTAGCGTTTATTGGGGCTATCTTCGCCCGATTGAACTGGATGTGCGATCGCTCCCCTCCCCGCGCCTCCCCAACCCTAAGCCCCGTTTTCAAGACGACTTTCTCACGAACTGTTACAGTTCTTGACAAATACCCCGGTGAATTTCACCCACAGTGATAGCATTCGACTAAACATCACATCGTTTAGAGAGACGTTTATGACAGAAGCACTTTCTGGACAAACTCCCAAGTTTGGTGGTAGCACAGGCGGCTTGTTGACGAAAGCGGAAACGGAAGAGAAGTACGCGATCACCTGGACAAGCGACAAAGAGCAAGTGTTTGAAATGCCGACGGGTGGCGCTGCCATCATGCACGAAGGCGAAAACCTCTTGTACTTTGCCCGTAAGGAGCAATGCCTTGCCCTAGGTACGCAACTACGCACCAAGTTCAAGCCCAAACTGGAAGAGTTTAAAATCTACCGCGTCTTTCCCAATGGGGAAACTCAATATCTGCATCCCGCAGATGGCGTGTTCCCTGAAAAAGTGAATGAAGGCCGCGAGTTTGCCGGGAAAAAAGATCGCAACATTGGCAGCAACCCTGAACCAGTGACGATCAAATTCTCTGGCCAAGCCCCCTACGAAGTCTAGTCATGTGAATGATTGAGCCAGACTGTTCATGATGACTTGCAAAAAAAGGAGTGCGATCGCACTCCTTTTTTGATGGCCTTGGGTAATACCCGAGAAGTCCTAGTCCTATAAAGGTTGAGCATTGAAAACGCGGGCATCCGTCAAGATCAGGCCATCCATCACCGCGCCAATCAGTTGTACGTTATGGAGTGTGGCAGCCGTGAAATCAACCCTCCGCAAAATTGCATGATTGAGAATCGTATGGTGCAAAGTCGTCTGGGACAAGTTTGCCTCCGTCAACTCTGCCCCCGTCAGCATCGCCAGGGTGAGAGTCGCCCCCTGTAAATTTGCGCCCGTCAAATCAGCCCCTGCCAAATTTGCCCCGGTTAAATCTGCCCCCCTCAGATCCGCATCCCGGAGATCCACCCCCACCAAATGCTGTCCGGCAAGATTGACATGGGACAAATCACAGGCCCGACACATTCGCGTCGCTTGGAGGGTGATCAAGGTTTGTTCTTTATTGGTACGCGCCAAAGCCGCCAAACTAAACACCACGGACACCAAGGCCAGCGTCACGATGCTCAACACTGAAACCGTGAACGCGAAAACCGTCGTGCGTAACTGTTGTTGAGTCATCCGGAATGGGGATCGCGGTGTTTTGATGATCTCGGTTGACCGGTGAATCAGAGTCATGAGCGATCGCTCCCTTGTTAAAGAACATCTTCACGGTACAGACCACCCTACCTATGATGAAAGATCATCCCCGGATCACACCAGGCTGATCTTGACAAAACCCGCTATTTCCCCTATGGTTAAGCCCCTTCACTCCGTAGAAATACTGAAAAACAACCCTCGGTAGTTTTATCCGTAACGCCCGTTCAAGCCACGGCTTTACCTGTTGCGATCCAGTCGGCTCTATGGCTTCGAGGGTGATCGTTAAATGATGCTTGGTGCGACTGACGTAGGCTGTGATGCCTTTTTTTCCAGGGTACGATTCATCAAGCTTGCGATCGCGTGTGCATCCCCCGCTTTGGCTTTGTTCAGTAAAACAGTGTGACCTGTAGACATGAATGACATTCCCTATTACTTTAGTGAAAATATGAACCACCCCAAAACCTATCTCACATTTCACATTCTAGAATCTCAAAAAGTGCGCTTAGAGCAGTGGATGTTGGCAATTGACACTCAAATAGCAACCAAGCAGATTGAGACGGGTAGAGGCTTAGGAGAGAGAATACTGAGTACGGTGGAAATCAAATCAATGCAAGCCAGTATTGAGCAAGGACAACCGTGTCCGGACTACGGGGCTATGCATGGTGCGTATCGATACTCTTTTACTCCTACATCACTCGGTACTGTAGTAAAAGTCGAAAATGTTGTGTCAGGGGATGCTATCGATCTGAGTGAGTATGAACATTGGTAATCTGCTGCTGGGGGGCTATTCATATCGGGTATGCGATCGCCCCCCCAGCATCACAGCCAATGGGTTACCGTAACACCGCTGCCACCATAAGTGTTTGGGGGTGATTTCAATCAATGGCGCGATTGGGGTAGCTGGTTCAGGCAATTACAGCAGGATAAATTCAGAGGAAACAAATGATGCCCACTACCATACAGGAAATTTACAGTCAGATTACTCATACTCTGCCACCCGCAGATCGCCTGCGTTTGGTGACACTCATTCTGAACGATTTAGTTCAAAACAATACCAATATGGTTGACGATAGCGATGCGTGGACAAAACAGGATCAACTTGACCTTACGGTTCATTCTCTCCAACATACCGCAGCAATTTTCTCTGATGACGAGGAGATGGTGTGAGATTCACTCCAGGTGATGTTGTGACCGTTGATTTTCCCGGTGTTACGGGTATTAAGCGTCGTCCCGCAGTGGTGATTTCATCAGCACAGTATCACTCTAATCGCCCTGATGTAATTATTGGGTTAGTGACCTCGCAGGCAAAGGGTTTAGGGGTCACAGACTATGCACTTCAAGACTGGCAAACCGCAGGGTTAAGAGTTGCATCCGTTTTCCGTAGCTTTATCGTGACATTGCCCCGCTCATCGAATTTAGTGGTCATTGGTCAATTATCTGAACGTGATTGGCAAGGCGTTAGGGCTTGTCTCAAAGTAGCCTTAGCTGCGCGAGGTGAAGCCTGATCCCACCCGTCAGAGTAAATAGGCTACCGTCACGCCGCTGCCGCCTTCGTTTTGGGGGGCGAGTTCAAAGCGTTCCACTTGGGGATGGGTGGCGAGGAAATCGTGAACGCCTTGGCGGAGTTTGCCGGTTCCTTTGCCGTGGATGATCCAGAGAATGCCGAGGTCGGTGGCGTGATTGATCCCCGTTTCTACGTCCGATTCCATTTGGCTGACGCGATGGCCACGAATGTCGAGGGTGTTGCGATCGCTCCTCACCATGGCGCGGGGGGGTGGGGTTTTCGCGGCGGGCGGGGTCTTGGCTTTGGGGGGTTCGGGGGGTTCGACGGTTTTGCCGTCGAGGGATTCGATGTCGCTGAGGGGGATCGTGGTTTTCATTAGGCCGAATTGCACGATCGCTTTCTCGTTTTCCTCTAGGGCCAAGACCTCCGCCGTTTGCCCCAGGCGCGGGATGCGGATTTTTTCGCCCACTTTGGGGTAGTAGCCGGGTTTGCGTTTCGGTTCGGCTTTGGGGAGGTGACGCTGGGCGATCGCATTGATCGCTGCGGTGGCTTTTTGGGCGGTTTGGCCCTTTTTCGGGCGCTGTTGGAGGTCGCGGATCACCTGGGCGATTTCGGATTTTGCTTCGGTGATCGCAGCGGTGACGGCCTGTTCTTGCGATCGCTTTAAATCCTGTTCCCGTTCCTGCAACAGTTGCGCCCGTTCGGAGACTTCACGATAGAACCGCTCCGCCTCGGCCACGAGTTTTTCCGCTTCCTGGGCCTTTTCTTCTTGCTGGCGGCGTTGGGCTTCGAGTCCGGCGATCACCTGATTGACATCCTCGGAATCATTGCCCATCTGCGCCCGTGCCGCTGCGATAATCGCCTCACTCAAACCCAACCGTTGGGCGATCGAGAGGGCATTAGACCGCCCCGGAATCCCCCACAGCAGGCGATAGGTGGGGGCGAGGGTGGCTTCGTCGAATTCCACCGAGGCATTTTCAAAGCGGGAATCTTGATATTTCAGCGCCTTCAATTCGCCGTAGTGGGTGGTGGCGATCGCCAATCGTACCCGATCCGCCAAATGGTAGAGCAACGCCGTCGCCAAGGCGCTCCCCTCGCTGGGATCAGTTCCTGCCCCCACCTCATCGAGCAACACCAAGGATTGAGGGGTCATCTGGTCGAAAATGCGACTAATGCGGCGAATATGCCCGGAAAACGTCGATAAACTCTGCTCTAACGACTGCTCATCGCCAATATCCGCAAAGACACCATCAAACCAGGGCAATTCCACCGGCTCCCGTGCCGGGATAAACATCCCCACCTTCGCCATTAAGGCCATTAACCCGATGGTTTTTAGCGTCACGGTTTTGCCGCCGGTATTCGGCCCCGTAATCGCCACGACACGGATATCGGGGCGAATTTGGACGTTAATCGGGATCACCGCTTCGCCCTGTTCCCGTTGGGCTTGCCAGACGAGGAGGGGGTGACGCAGATGCCGCAGGGTGATCGGTTCGGTGGGGTCGATAAAGTGGGGGGGGTTGGCTTCGAGCCACAGACCATAGCGGGCGCGGGCGGTGGCGAGATCCAACACCGTGACGATCGCGAGTAGGGTTTCGAGATCCTCCAACACCTCGGCCACTTGCTCCGTGAGTTGCCGCAGGATGATTTCAATTTCGCGCTCTTCTTGGCGTTGGAGTTGGCGGAGGGTGTTGCCCCATTCCACAATGCTGTGGGGTTCGATGAACAGGGTCGATCCGGTGCTGGAGGTGTCGTGAACGATACCGGGAATGTGGTCTTTTTGGGGGGCTTTGACGGCGAGCACGAAGCGATCGCCCCGCTGGGTGATCACGGCTTGCTGTAAGGCTCCGCCCTGACGTTGGATGATCCGTTGCAATTTTTCCTGGATGCGATCGCGCACCCCTTTCAACTGCCCCCGCACCGCCACGAGTTTTTCACTGGCGCGATCGGTCACATCGCCCCGCTCATCAATACAGTGGTGAATTGCCTGTTCTAGTTCCGGATAGGTGCGCAGATCCGCCACCAAGGTTTCCAGGCTGGGCGTATCCTCTTGGTCGGCAATCAGTCGCCGCAACTGTCGCGCTCCGGCTAGGGTCGTGGCAATCTTGAGCAGTTCGTCCCCCTTGAGCACCCCTTGACGTTCGGCCCGTTCGAGGGCATCGCCAAAATCGTGAATCCCTTTAAACGGGATGCCTTGGGGTAAGCGGTCTTCGAGGGCGTAGGCTTCTTTTGTTTGGGTGAGGAGGGTTTGGCTAGCGGCCTGGGTGGTGGGGATGGGCAGATGACGAGCCGCGATCGCACCTAATTCCGTCGCGGTGAAGGTGGCGAGGTGTTGGCACAGGCGCGGCCAGTCGAGAAGATCGAGGGTTTCAGCGTGAATCAAGATCGGGGTTAAAAAGTCAAAATAAAGGGCAAGAGGGGGAGAGCGCGTGTATTTTTGTAACACACTTTAATTTTAAAACGGAATGACCGGGATTCACGACAGGGCGAATCGACCCCTCCCCCCCGAAGCAGGCTTATGGGCTTGATTCGGGCAAGGCTTGAGGCACTTCGGAGGGCAGGGGTTCCGGCTCGGCGGCAATGCCTAACACCGTGGACAGTTGCCAGCGATCGAGGACATCGGCAAATAGCACTTCTTCGATCCACACCTTCACCACCACCGTTAACGGCAACGCCAAAATCAGCCCCAACAGGCCAAACGATCGCGCAAAGAAAATCTGCGCCGTCAAGGTCACCGCCGGCAAGAGTGACACCTGTTTCGCCATCACCGTTGGTGAGAGCCAATAGCTCTCAATATTCTGAATCACCAAATACCAAATCAGCACCGCCAACACTTTCCACGGCGCATCGAGCAACGCCACCATCATCGGAAAAATGGCACTCGTCACCGGGCCAATGTTGGGGATAAAGTTCAACACCCCCGCGAGCAGGGCATGAACCAAGACAAAATCAACCTGCAAGACTAAGAGACCCACACCGCTCATAATCCCGATAAATAGGCAATTAATCACCATCCCTTCGAGCCAACTGCCGAGGGCGATTTCGCAGCGGGTGAGAATGTCATCGGTGCGCCGTCGATAAAAGGAGGGAAAGAGCTGGATAAAGGCTTGGCGGTAGTCGGGGGGATTGGCCAGCATCATCAGGGTGAGGACGAGCACTAAGAGCAATTGGAGGAGGGTGGCGACGGAACTGGAAAAGAAGCTCAAGAGTACCGAGCCGAGGGGCTGGAGTTGGTTGAGGAGATCGCGCCAGGTGGGGGGGTCAAAGGTCAGTTCGGAGAAGCGTTCGAGTTGGACAATTTGCGATCGCACCTGACTAAAGGCCTGGGGTAACAGGTCAATCAGGGTTTGAAACTGATCCACAAAGGGCGGCACGACGAGCCAGAAAAACAGCACCGTCGCCACCAGCACAATCAACAGCGTTAACCCCACCGCCCCGCCCCGTTTGGGCATACCCCACTCTAAAACCTTCCGCACCAAGCGATTCAGCGCCGTCGCCAACACCACCGCCGAAAAAATCAAGAGCAACAGTTGATGAATTTGCCACAGGATATACAGGGCAATCACCAAACAACAAAATCCCAACCATTTCCCAAAATTCATCCCCTTTGTCTCCTCGTGGTAATGGGGTGATGCGATCGCACCGGAGCCAGAATGAGCCGGAATTGAGTTGAGGAAACCACCGGGCTAATCCGGGTCACTCGTCGCCGCTTCGTAGCGTTCAAGTTCGGGGCTGCTCGGCCCATAGACCCCCGTAATTTGCTGCTCACAACAGTCAATCGCAAAGGCATCAAATTCGTCAATCGTCACATCATACAAGGTTGCGAAGGTATCCGGACGCACCCGGCAAAAGGAAGGGCGATCGGCGTAGATCGTACAAATCCGGGCCGCGTGATCATAATGTTGACACCAGCCATTGTCCCCCACCATGCTCAGGTATTGGTCGAGTTGATCCGGGGTGAGATAGTCAGCCAAGTCGGGGCGATCGCTCGGATCAAGGTGGCAGCACGCGCCACAGTTCTGAATGCAAAGCCATTGGGACATAGGGTTTCACCTTGGTATCGTTTCCTGTATACTTTTGTATCGTTACTGAGAAAGGGATTTAGCACGTCCCCAGAATCAGGTACTATTAACGATGAATTTTGGTTTAGCTCTTAATCGGGTTGAAAGTAGGCGAGAAAAAATTATGGATGCTTTATTTAGCTTTTTCGGTGGAATCAACTACGAAGTCATTTTTCAACTAGGATTTTTAGGACTCATTGTAATCGCAGGGCCCGTTGTTGTCTTCCTGCTTGCGTTCAATGGGGGCGACATCTAGATCTTGACTGAATGGCTCATGGCCTCAACGCATCAAAAGCCCTCCTCAATCTTTGGGGAGGGTTTTGTTTGGACAGAGAAGCCGCCCATACCATTGGCGAATTCTGGTTACGGGCGTGCCTTAATCCTCTTCGACTTCGAGTAAGGCACTCATCACCGCACCGCAGGCAAAGGCAAACACAAGGGGCATCGGCGAGTGGGTGAAATAGCTCAAGACCAAGGACACGAGGGCCGCGATCGCCCCCGTCCAGACCACGAGGCGTTCTTCTTCGCACCAGCCTTTCGCCGCCTTGATCGAGCGTAATACAGAAGAGGGAATCGGTTCTGGCATTACAGCACCGGGCGGAAATGCCCAATAGTGTCCGGGGCGTTCTTGGAAAAGCTCCGTCCAACCATTGTCAGCACACCATTCGGTAATCCAGTGATCACTGTAATGTTTCATCGTCGGCATGGGCGTTCAATTCGGAATCAATAACGGTTTAATCAGTCGAACTTATCGTAACAGTTGCCTTTCCACGCAGTCCGTTGATCATAAAAAACTTTACGTTGATTCACCAAAGTCAACTGAGTATAAATACTCGGATGTTTTACACGGAATTTAAGCAAGATTTAAGCTGGCGATCGCATCTATTCTGACACGGGAGAAAATGCGGTTGCGATCGCGTCAACGCTTCAGCCCAGGGCGCACATCCTGCCCATCTCCCGTGACCGCATTAACACGCCCCAAAACACCCCTATTTTTCTAATCAAGACCCAGGATTGAAAAATCAATCCTGATCATTTGTGAGATCACCCCTCTCTCCTCATTTATTATGATTCGTTCATGGATAGTAACTGAAATCATGCCGCCAGAGTTAACCCTAGACAACCTTGAACAACTCCTCCGGATCAACTATTTACAGCAGCTTCTTCTTGAACTTCAGGAAATCATCGCCACCTTTGGGTTGAAACTCTTCGTCGCGATCATCATTGCCTTTATCGGCTTGCGTGGGGCGCGACTCCTCCAGCACACCACCCAAAACCTGATGCGCAAAGCTGGCATTGACGAAACCCTTGTTTCCTTTGCCGTCCACCTCACCTACTTTGGCTCCCTCACCTTCGTAGCCGTCATCGTCCTCGGCCATTTAGGCATCCAAACCACCGCCATTATCGCCGCCCTCACCTCCGGTTTTTTTGCCGTTGGGCTAGCCCTCCAAGGCTCCCTATCTAACTTCGCGGCGGGGGTTTTAATTATTATTTTTCGGCCCTTTCGTGTGAATGACTATATCGAAGGCGGCGAAGTCGAAGGAACCGTCGAAGAAATTCAAATTCTCACCACCAAACTGCGCACCCTCCAAAATATTGTCGTCGTTATTCCTAACTCAAAACTCACCAACGAAAAAATCATTAACTACTCCAGTAAACCCTACCGTCGCATTGATCTCGTCTTCGGTGTGAGTTACCGCTCCGATATTGATCAAGTCAAGCAAATTCTTTGGGAAATCGTGCAAGCTGAACCCCTGATTACCCATGATCCGCCGCCCTTTATCGGGGTGTTGACGCTTAATGAAAGTTCCGTGGATTTTGCGGTGCGTCCCTATGTGCGTCAACAGGACTATTGGACAGTGTGGTTTAACATTACGGAGACCGTGAAAAAACGGTTTGATGCCAACGGAATTCAGATTCCCTTTCCCCAGCGGGATGTGCATTTATTCCAAGCTCGCTAAGGGTGCATCCCACTTTTGCAGATTCCCATGGCTCGCCAGGGAGCACCCTCATCCCCAGCCCTTCTCCCGCAGGAGAAAGGAGCCAAAAGCCCTCTCCTGAGGGAGAGGGTTGGGTGAGGGATTGCATAACTGGGATGCAC
>NZ_JAQMTY010000220.1 GCF_028330765.1 Spirulina subsalsa CS-330
AATCCATCCCCATCACCGAGTCCCTCACCGAATCCCAGTCCCTCACCGAATCCCAGTCCCTCACCGAATCCCAATCCCTCACCGAATCCCAATCCATCCCCATCCCCCCGACCCTCGCCCCCCGTGTTACCGCCGCCACCGGGGACGAACGGGGGAGGGAGTCCGGGCAATGATGGTACTGCTGAGGCGACGGAATTTATGGCGATCGCAGCAAATCCGACGCTGCCCAGTTTTACGAATGCCTATGGGGAAACGGTGCAGCGGGATGTACCGGATCAGCTTGCCACAGTGCGCAGGGCGGAACAGAAATTAGCGATCGCGCAATATCTCGCGCCGTTGGGGTTAACGTTGACCGAGCCGCTCATTTTAGATGTGGTGGTGATTATCGATGCCACAGGACGCGCCGAAGTGTTGCCCGACAAAACAACGGTGCTAGCGGGATCGCTAACACCGTCACAGGCGGGAGCCGTAGCGGCCAAAATTATTGAAACCTGGCAATTCAATCCAACGTTGGATCAAGGTCAGCCGAAAGCCTTTGACTACACGATTCGGTTAACCCTGCGCCCCTTAGCGTGAGGTGAGAGCGCTTTCGTCGTCGGATTGCAGCAGACTATTCAACAAACTGGAAATAAACGAGAGCGCCAGGGAACCGAAGAGCGCCGGGAAAAAGCCCGCCACGGTAAAACCGGGGGTGAGATAACCCACTAAACCAAAGGCAATCGCATTCACCACCAGCAAAAACAAACCCAACGACAACACCGTCAGCGGCAGGGTGAACAACACCAAAATCGGCTTCACCACCGCATTCACAATCCCAAAAACCGGAGCCGCGATCAACGCAGAGGTCAACCCCGCCATGCTCAAACCGGGAATCAACCACACGGTTAAAAGCACCGCTGCCGCTGAAACTAACCACGTCACTAAAAATTGCACCATAGGAACCTCCCAAATTAGTATGAGCAGTGTGCGATCGCGGGGATCTTCTGCCCTTTTCCTAACGGTATCAACTTTCTCCCTCGGTGCGCCCCTCGTAATTTCCGAACCGGAGCACCATCGGACGCAGATGGACAAGGGGCTAATGAAACTTAAGAAAATAATCCGGTCATTCCGTAGTGCGAGCATCTTGCTCGCTAGGGGTTTAGAACCTGACGTTATTTCGTGGCAGGTTCCGGGGGTTTGAGATAGCTGACGGTGAACTCAACGGAGGCTTGGCAGGATGTGCCGGGGTCGAGATAGACGAGCTTGTCTTTGCTGTTGAGGGCGTTGCGGGGGGCGCTCCAGGGTTCGAGGCAGCAGTAGTCTTTACCTTTAACCGTCCAAAAGACGAGGGTGGAATAGATATCGGAATAGCGCATTGTTAATTTGACGTTATGCCGATGGTTGGTCATGCTCGCTGTGGGGCGTTGGACGGGGAAAAGCGCCACATCCACTTCCTCGGCATCAACGTCAAAACTGCCGGAAAAACTGCCCATGGTTTGGGTGATGTGGTCTTGTTTTTGGGGGGCGGGAATGTCGAAGCTGAGGCGTTTTTTGTCTTGGATGTTGAAGTAGGGATGTAGGCCAGTGGCGAAGGGCATCACATCATCGGAATGATTGATAAAGAGTTGATTAATTTTGAGGGAATTGCCTTTGAGGAGGTAGGTGAATTGGAGTTCAAAATCAAAGGGGTATTGGGCGCGGGTTTGCTCGGTGCTGCGGAGGGTGAGGATGAGTCCTGCGCCGTCGGAGGTGATGCGATCGCTCACCTCCCAGGGCAGATCACGGGCAAAGCCATGCTGCTTGAGGTGATAGGACTTACTTTTGTGGACGTAGAGATCGTTGGGTAAATTGCCACAGATGGGGAACAGAATCGGGATGCCGCCGCGAATACTGAGGCTCGGATCGGCAAAGCGATCGCGATCGAAATAAAGAAAATTTTGTCCCTGAATTCGCCATGCGGTAATAATCCCACCCCGTTCCGGCACTACTTCTAGGCGAGCTTGGGCCGATTGATCCGACAAAATATAGGTGGGATATAACTCTTGTTTCAGCGCAATGGTAAACATGGCGTTTTTTTGTTCCTCACACACAACGATGGACACCGCCCCCAGCCTGAGACTTTCCCTGAAAACGAGATTGGGTTTTTCGTGAACGGTTTGGGGTGATCCCATTGTGTCATTGACCTGGGATCTTGGGCCGTCCTTTTTTAAGACTTGTGATCATAATCACCCTGGCAAAATCCTGATATCAATCTCACGAGGGAAAAATCCGGATATGCTGAGTCTGTACAGGAAACTACTCAGGGTGCTTGTCCTATGATCCACTCACTGGTCAAGTCTGCATTTGAAACAGGGTGTATTAGTGTTGCCTCAGAAAGCTTGATTTTACAGCTTTTGATGCATCACAGTTGCCAACCGACCGATCTCCAAGCGCTGCGATCGCTCACTCAAGCGATCGAAGGGGGCAAGGTAGAACGGGAAAGCCTCGGCACATCGATGATTCCCGCCCATTTAGAGGTGGCGATCTAACACGCTCCTTGTTCCAACGTGCATTTATCACGAAAAGAGACGTTCCGGTGAACGTCTCTTTTCGTGGGTAGGTACGCTCTGGGGGAGGGTAGCCCCTGTGTATAACTAGGGAATTTCCGATACCGGGTTAACGAAGGGCATCAAAGAGATCAAAGAGTTCGCCGAATTCGTAGGCATCGACGCGGTGTAAGAGGGATTGCGCGATCGCATCATGTTCCGGTGCCAACGACGCGATCAGGGTTTTCATCTCTTCCGCACGTCCCACTTGTACCGCCTCATAGAATTGGTTGCGCCAGGATGGGGGTAAAGCGCGTAACGCGGCTGGGGTGAGTTGTGGGGAATCCGGAACCGGGGGCGGTGAGGGGGACGATGAGGAAAATTGAGCGCCGAGGTATTGCTGAAGCAGTTGGATCAGGTCTTCGCCCCGAAAGGGTTTACTCAGCACGGCTTGAAAGCCTTGGGTCAGCAAGAGATCGCGGTCTTGCTCAAAGGCGCTCGCCGTGACAGCAATGGCGAGGGGTGGCGAGTCGGGGGCTTGGCTGTAAATGGCTTGGAGGGCGCGATCGCCGTCTAATTTTGGCATCCGAATATCCATAAAAATCAAGTCCGGGCGATGGGCGTGCCATTGAGCGATCGCCGCTTCCCCATCCACCGCCTCAATCACCTGAAATCCCCAATTTCTCAACAAACTTCCCAGCAATAACCGATTCACCGGATTATCTTCCGCCACCAAAATCTTGTACTGGGGTTGACCCGGTAGCAGCGTCATGGTCAAGGGTTGCTGAGTCTGAGGGTGGGATGACTCCTCTTGCAGTTTTGCATCAATAGTGAACTGAAACTCGGTTCCCCGTCCCACCTCACTATCCACCGTCAAAACCCCCCCCAACATCTCCACAAACTGATAACTAATCGCCAAACCTAACCCCGTTCCCTCCTGCTGTTGCCGGCCACTGTGAGTTTGCATAAACATCTCAAAAACATGGTCTAGCTCTGCCTCATCAATTCCCACCCCCGTATCCATCACCGTAAAACGCAACCGACAATCATCCAACGCACAGCGATCGCCTTTTCCGTCCACGCTCACCCGCAAAGCCACTGATCCAGAAGCGGTGAACTTAATCGCATTATTGAGTAAATTGATTAAAATTTGCTGTAATTTTACACCATCAGTTTGGATCAAACAGGGTACATTTTCATCGTGTTCAACGCTGAAGTTAAGACCCTTTTTCGTTGCCTTCGGCGCGAGCATCGTGTTTAGATTGTGCAATAAATCATGTAAATTAGTGGTGCTAATGTTCAAGATCATTCGACCTGCTTCAATTTTAGAAAGGTCGAGAATTTGATTGATCAGATTCAGTAAATATTCACCACTGTTGGTAATGGTTTGTAAAAACATCCGATCTTGATCCGACAGGTTCGGGCTGGACATTAATAACTGCGGATAGCCCAAGATGGCATTGAGGGGGGTGCGCAGTTCGTGGCTCATGTTGGCGAGAAAATTGCTCTTGCCTTGGTTGGCGATTTCTGCGTTTTCTTTGGCCTGTTGTAGTTTGGCTTCGAGGGCTTTGCGTTGGGTAATATTTTGCACTTGGGCAATGAAATGGCGGGGGCTGCCGTCACGATCGCGGATCAGGGCGATGGAGAGCAGGCCCCAGACGATCGCACCTTGGCGGTGGAGATAGCGTTTTTCGAGATTGTGGATGGCGGCTTGTCCATTGAGCAGTTGCTGAACCTGGCGGATGCTCAGATCAAGATCATCGGAGTGGGTAATGTCGTCGATCAGGCGTTCGGTTAGCTCGGCTTCGCCGTAGCCGAGCATTTCACAAAAGGCCGCGTTGGCTTCGATGATCTGGCGGGATGTGTTCACTAGCACTGTCCCCACTGCCGAATAGAGAAAAATCCCCCGAAAGCGAGATTCAGAGGCTTGGAGGTCTTGGGTGCGCTGGGCGATCGCAGCTTCAAGTTCGGCATTGTAGCGATTGAGAAGGGCTTCGGCTTGTTTGCGATCGCTAATATCCTGGAAAACATTCACCGCATACTTCACCTCGCCCCGCTGGTCTAAAATCGGAGCCGCATAGACCTCAAGGGGCACACGTCGCCCCTCGATCTCTACTTCCATATCGTCCACCTGAGACGATTGGCCCGCCAACGCCTGAATAATCGGCAAACGTTCCGTCGGATAAAGCTGATCTGTCCCCGACTGATACACCCGATACCGTTGGCTCATCTCCTCCGGAGCCGCATCGGGAGTCTGGTGGCCAAACAGCTCCCGCCCCCGCTGATTGATCAACACCAAACGCCCAGAGGGATCAAACACCCCCACCCCCAGCGGCATATTGTTGATAATTGCCTCAAGTTGGTGCTCGTTTTCCGTAATCGTCTCAAAGGATTGACGCAACTGCTGCTGCATATCAATAAAGGTTTGACTGAGGCGATAGATGCTACCTATCCCCATCGGCTCCATCGGAATATCTAGGGTTCCGGCGGCGATCGCCGCCGCATGAC
>NZ_JAQMTY010000221.1 GCF_028330765.1 Spirulina subsalsa CS-330
ATTAAAGGACTCGCTGTCGCTCGATTTGTTTGTTGGTGCAAATTCATCTCGCCACTAAAAGGCACGTCCGCCGTTACCTTCGGTAACTCTACTCGGACTCGCTTTATAGTGGGAGTCTTCTTTGCACATTTAAGATAAAATAGCATCAAGCCTGTCTAGAGTCAGACCCTAAAATCCTCAAAATTTAGTGACCCAGCCTGAAATTCAAGGCAACATTTCTTTACATCTGCCGTAAATCGTTAGACTAGAGCAAAGTTGAGTGACGGTTCTTGCAGATGCAGCGATCGCACCACTCTCCATTCATCGTGCCGAACCATCCTGTCGTGAGCAAGGAGAATCCCCCCTCGGTGTTGCAACGTTTAAAGCAAGACTTTAAGAATGACCTGATCGCCGGTTTACTGGTGATCATCCCCCTCGCCACCACCATTTGGCTCACCCTGACGATCACGCGCTGGGTGATTGCCTTTTTGACGGAAATTCCCAAGCAACTCAACCCCTTCCAAGGGTTGCACCCAATCGTGAGCAATCTCCTCAATTTGCTCGTCGGGCTAGCCGTCCCGTTGGGGTGTATTTTGCTGATTGGGTTAATGGCGCGGAATATTGTCGGGCAATGGCTCCTCAATGTGGGGGAGCGGATTCTACAATCGATTCCCCTGGCCGGTTCTGTTTACAATACCCTCAAGCAAATCCTGGAAACCCTCCTCCAAGACTCGAAAACGAAGTTTCGGCGGGTGGTGATGATTGAATATCCTCGCCGGGGGGTGTGGAGTATTGGCTTTGTGACGGGGACATTGAGCGCCGCGCTCCAAACTCACCTCTCGGAACCGATGCTCAGTGTCTTTATCCCCACCACGCCGAATCCCACATCGGGATGGTACGCCGTGATTCCGGAAGCAGAGGTGATTACTCTGCCGATTTCCATTGAAGATGCGTTTAAAGTGCTCATTTCCGGTGGTATCGTCAGCCCGCGCACCACAGACACGGCAATTCCCCTAAATGCGAAGCCGGTCTCATCGCCCCAATACGGTTCGGTGGCTGTGGATGCGGCCAACACCGTTGAGGCGGAACGTTCCGTCCTGTCCCGTGATGAAGAACTGTATTCGCCGGGATCATCGTGAGCTGTCTAGTCTCAGCGTTCGTTTTTCGGTAAACTGATGGATCGCGCCTTTGGTGCGATCTCTGCCGTGCCTATCTCCCAAAACCTATGTCAGCCCGCCAACAGCCTCGCCGCACTGCTCGTGAACTTGCCCTCCTGGGGTTAAGCCAAGCCAGCGGTAACGATGAAAAATTAGCCCAACAGGATCTCAGTAATCTAATGTTGGCGGCGGTGCGCACATTGGTGAGTGATGTGCGGGAAACGTTGGAAACGGCGGGGATGGAGGTGCGCCGAGGGAGCGATCGCCTCAATAAAAGTGAGGTGCGGGCCCCCGATGTCCATAGTGCGCGGGTGATGGTGCGCGAAGGGTTGACGCTGGCTGAACAGGCGATTAATCGCTTGGGGGCGGCGTTGGATTTGCCGGAATTTATTAATTTGGCGAATCAACAAGTGGTGCGGGACTATGCCTTTGCGTTGGTGGGGACGATTAAGCGTCGTCGGGCCGAAATTAGTGCGGAGTTGGAGCGATCGCTTGTGGATTGGTCGTTGAGTCGCTTACCCCAGTTGGATCGACAAATTCTGATGATGGCGGTGGCGGAGATGCGCTACTTGGATGTGCCGGAGCGGGTGGCGATTAATGAAGCGGTGGAACTGGCAAAACGTTACTCCGATGAAGAAGGGGCGCGGTTTATCAATGGGGTGCTCCGTCGCGTCACAAGCCATAAATACCCCGTTGCCTTCAACCCGGCGGCCATTCCCCCCTCGGAACCCCAGGCGGCTGACCCCGCACCGCTTCCGGCTGCCATCCCACCACCTGCCCCCGAACCGGATCTTCCCCCTGCTCCAGAGATGACCCTGGATGTTGAAGCGCCCCCAGAGGCGATCGCACCCCCCACCACCTTCCCCAGCCCGGAGGTAAAACCGATCCGCACAACGCCCCGCGCTGTCCCAGAGACTCCCCCAGAAGCGATCGCGCCGCCCACCGAGGCCCCCAGTCCTAGCACGAAACCCAGTCAAGAAATCCTCCGGGTTGACCCACGGCCCCCCTCAACCACCAAACCGACCCAAAAACCGATTTTAAAAGCCATCCCCAAGCCCCAACCCGCCTCAATCCCTAACCCTGGGCCGGTTGAGCCGGACATCGTCCCCCCCACGTTTCGCCCGGAGTCGGTTCCGGACAGGGCCGATGCCCTTGATTTAGATGAACTGATTGTGAATGAGGCGATCGCGCCTGAATCGGATTTAGATGAGCTTGATGACCGTGAGGCGATCGCGCCTGAGCCATCGGGGATAGATACGCTTGACGATCGTGAGGCGATCGCACCTGAATCGGATGTAGATGAGCTTGACGATCGTGAGGCGATCGCGCCTGAATCGGATGTAGATGAACTGATGGTGAATGAGGCGATCGCCGAGCCGGAATTGATCGCCCCGGCCCCAGATATCGAGTCAGATACCGAGTCAGAGATAGAATCATCCCTCGACGCTGAATCCTTGCCCGACTACTTGCCGCCGAGTTTTTAGGATACGATTGTCTGGGTTGCAATCCCCACCTAAGTTTCCAGCAAAATTTTTGAGGTCAAGTCATGGGACAGGGTATCACGCGGCGACAACTACTCTGGGGCGCGATCGCCCTCGGTAGCACCCAATTACTACTCACCCGCCCCAGCTTGGCAGCACGGCGGGCCAGAATCACCGTCAGCACCAGCCGCGAACTGTGGGACGCGATCGGCAGCGATCGCACCATTACCCTTCGCCCCGGTGTGTATGATCTCGTCTCCATTGCCGACACCCTCACGGCATCATCGCCCCACATCGCCTTTGAAGAAGTTTACGATGGCATCGAAGCCGTGATTCGGAACGTGCAAAACCTCACCATCATCGGCCCCAAAGACCACAGCGCCAAGATCTACACCCAACCCCGCTACGCCGATGTGTTGCGCTTCGACAATTGCCAAGACATCACCCTCAAACAGATTGAGGCGGGGCATTGGCCCGATGAGGGGGATTGTAACGGTGCTGTGTTGCAATTCACAGACTGCGATCACATCGAACTTGATGATTTAAGGCTCTTCGGCAGTGGAACCTACGGCATTTGGGCCTCGCGCACCAACGAACTACACTGCAAAGATAGTCAAATCTACGAATGCACCTACGGCATCCTCTACCTCACCGCATGCGAAGACATTCACCTCGAAGACTGCCAATTTTTGAACAATCGTCAATACAACCTCGTTCACGTCGAACGCAGCCGCCAAGTGCAATTTGAAGATTGCCAATTCCGCAATAATCAAGTCCTCGCTCAATGGGATGCCTTTTTTAACGTGATCGACAGTCCTGCCGTGATCGTTGAAGATTGCGAATTCATCAACAACAGCAGCGCCAAATTAATGAATCAGCCGGGGGTGTTGCGCCTCGATGATGTGCGGTTTACAGATAATACCTTTATGGATCTTTAATGCGCCAACATCATGGTGGGTAATTTGATCGCCTCATCACCCCCGATTAAGGACTATTCTTAAGGGGTGAATCGTTGAGAAGTAGGATCGTCTCCCATGGTGATGCGGCGTTTGTTTGTGCCTCTGGTTTGTGTGCTGGGTTTGGGGTTGAATGGTTGCCGGTTAGCGGCCCAACTCGCCCCCACCGTTTTACCCGCGGCCCAACGGCCCGCCTCCCTCCCCCAAGACCCCCAAATCCCCGTCTACTTCAACCACAACACCGCCCAAGGGGCCAACTATACCGACCCCTACCGCCAAATCGAGCGGCCGGGGGATGATTTAGAAGGGGTGATTTTGCAAGAAATTGAACAGGCGCAGCAGTCGATCGAGGTGGCGGTGCAGGAGTTGCGTTTACCTCGAATTGCCCAGGCCTTGGCAGCAAAACAGGCGGCGGGGGTGCGGGTGCGGGTGGTGCTAGAAAATACCTATAACCAACCTTGGCCGGAGAGCGATCGCTCTGGCCCCGGTCGCAGCAATACCGATGCTGAGATCGCGGCCTTGGCGGATCAGGATGGCGATGGCCAAGTGACGGCGGCGGAACTGGCCCAAAATGATGCGATTCTAATTCTACGCAATGCCCGCGTGCCGCTGATTGACGACACCGCCGACGGCAGTAAGGGATCGGGGTTAATGCACCATAAATTTGTCGTGATTGATGGGGCGACGGTGGTAACGGGTTCGGCGAATTTTACCCCCAGTGGAACCCATGGCGATTTAACCATGGCCGTGAGTCGCGGTAATGTGAATCATCTGCTGGTGATCCGCGATCGCGCCTTGTCCCAACTGTTTCAACAGGAATTTAACCTCCTTTGGGGCGATGGCCCCGGCGGCCGCCCCGATAGTCGCTTTGGCCTGCAAAAACCAATGCGACCCGCCCAAACCTTCACCATCGGCGCATCCCGCGTCACGGTGCATTTTTCCCCCACCTCCCCCTCCGAACCCTGGGAAATGAGCAGCAACGGCCTCATCGCCCGCACCCTCAGCGCCGCTAATCAGAGCGTAGATTTGGCCCTATTCGTATTTTCTGAGCAGGCGATCGCCAATACCCTCGCCACCCGTCACCAACAGGGAACCCAAGTCCGCGTTTTGATTGACCCTAGTTTTGCCTTCCGCGACTTTAGCGAGGGGCTGGATCTTTTGGGCGTGACGCTCCTTAAGCAAAACTGCCAAGCGGAACCCAATAACCAACCCTGGGCCGCCCCGATTACCACCGTCGGCGTGCCCGCCCTGCCCCCCGGCGACAAGCTTCACCATAAATTTGGGGTGATGGATCGGCGGGTCGTGATTACCGGGTCGCACAATTGGTCAGCGGCGGCGAATCACGATAACGATGAAACGGTGTTAATCATTGATAATCCCGCGATCGCGGCTCATTTTCAACAGGAATTTGACCATCTTTTTAAGGGGGCACAACTCGGCATTACCTCAGCCGTAGAAACTAAAATTCAAGAAGCCGCCCAAGCCTGCGGCGGGTGACTATCGCAATCCTATTTGATTTATGAACAGGCAAGGGGCTTAAGCCCCTTGTTTCGAGGGAGGTAACGTTCTCATCGTTTCGCAATTCGCTATAAAATAGACCCAATCTAGAGCCAGTCTGGTGATCAATTATGAGTGTGATTCATTTCAGCTTAAAACCCCTCGTTGAGCACCTGAGCCATGAGCAGTTTTATGAATTGTGTATGGCTAATCAAGAGATTGCGATGGAACGGACAGCAGCAGGAGATTTAATTATTATGCCGCCAGTGGGTGGTGAAAGTGGCGAACGAGAAGCGGAATTCATTACCGATTTAGGACTTTGGAATCGTCAAACAAAGCTAGGCAAAGTGTTTAGTTCTTCAACGGTGTTTAAGCTCCCCAAGGGCGGCGATCGCTCCCCCGATGTAGCCTGGGTTCAACTGGAGCGATGGAACTCGTTAACACCCGAACAGCGCCAAAAATTCCCGCCCCTCTGCCCCGATTTTGTGATTGAATTGCGTTCTGAGAGCGATCGCTTAAAACCGCTGCAAAACAAAATGCAGGAATACTTAGCCAGTGGTCCCCAACTGGGTTGGCTGATTAATCCCTAGGGGAAAACGGTGGAAATTTATCTTAAATGTGCAAAGAAGACTCCCACTATAAAGCGAGTCCTTAATTTTCAATACTTTTGAGGGAACGAATAAATTCTCTAACGACATCCGTTTTTGTCCGTCCTGTTTTTTTGCATATTTAATAAGCAACTTCATTTCAAACTCCTCAATTCTTACACTTAATTGAATTTTTGCCATTTTGCATGATAATTTGATATACTTTTTTCATTGTTGGTTTAGCAACAAAATGAACAAAGCATACAAGTACAAGTTGAAACCGAATAGCTCTCAAAAAGTCATGATGGTTGATTGGCTGGATATGCTGCGTAGTCATTACAACTATTGCCTTAGAG
>NZ_JAQMTY010000222.1 GCF_028330765.1 Spirulina subsalsa CS-330
AAACCGGGGGCGATCGCCCCTAAAAAGAGCAGCGGCCGTTGGGGGCGATCGCGGCAGAGGGCCTGGGCGGCAGCGAGTAAAATCTGCCAATTGCGTTCAGCTTCGGGCGATCGCGATCCGGTTAACAGCAGCACCGTTAAGGGCCGTTGGTCTTCATTTTCCGGGCGATCGTAGCGGGGAACTGCCAACCCATCCATCATCGGATTGCCCAGGTCATGGGCGGGAATCTGAAACTGTTTAAGCACGGTGGTGGTGAGGGAATCGCGAGGATACACCGCCCGACAGCGCGATCGCGACAACAGCCACCGTTCCCAAGGTAAATACACCGACCCCGACCAAGCCTCAGACCGCCGCTGCTTCAACAGTCGGCCACCATCATCGCGGATGTAATATTCCGATTTCGCCGTTCCCACAAAGCCATAATTGCCCCCACTCCACCAGGCCATCGCCAGGGGCACAATATCCCCCACCGCCAAGACCGTCCCGCCACTGTTGCCCCACCGTTTCACCGTCTGTAACTGCGCCCAGGTTAACCCCAGCAAGCCACCGCGCACATCCTGCCACAGTTGCCGCCCATCCATATAGATAAACCCACCGGAGGGCATCGCTTTGACGGGGCCAATGATGGGAATATCCGCTTGAAGGTAGGCGCGGCCTGCTCCGACGAGGGGAAGTGCGGCCAGTTCAGGCGCATCGGGGTGTTGACGCAGCGCATCAAGAATACGAACTGCGATCGCATCTTCACCATGGCCATTACTCAAGCAGAGGAGTTTCATGTCTGATCTAGATCTAGGCAGATTCACAGACTCCCATTATGGACTGAGTTGAGGCGCGATCGCTTTTCTCCATTGATAAAAAAATCACGGGCCGCCCACAACCGCCAAGAACTTCAGTTCTTGGCTCAGAACAGAAACCCGTTTTAACAGGTTCTGGAACAAGGGGCTTAAGCCCCTTGCCTGTCCTAACGAATTGGTCTACTGCTATACATCCCCGGCCGGGCTGAGGAACCTAGGGTTCAAGGCCCATCACATGGCGGTAATGGGCTTCAAGTTGGGCGCGGTGGGTGGAGGTGCGTTGTTCAATCCATTCACTGTGAGTAAACAGATCGTGGCGTAATTTGTCCACATCAACGCGGGTGAATTTTCCGTCGGCGATCACCGGCTGACCACGTACCCAAGCATAGTTCACCACTTGGGTGGGTCGCCCCATCACCAAGAGACCGACGGGATCGGTTTTTGGCAAAAGGGAGAGATTGGTTAAATCGTAGAGGACGAGATCCGCCTGTTTGCCGACGGTGAGAGAGCCGAAGCGATCGCTCATTTTCAACCCCTTCGCGCCGCCCAAGGCTGCGATTTGCACCGCCTCGCGGGGGGTGATCCAGTGGCGATAGTCGAGGTCAGTGGTGTTGTGGATTAATGTGCCGATTTTGATCGCTTCGAGAACATCTTGGCTATCATTGCTGGCCGTGCCGTCACAGCCGATCGCCACATTCACCCCAGCGGCGCGATACTTCAAAATCGGGGCGATGCCGCTACCGAGACGCAGGTTACTGAGGGGATTATGGACGACGGTGGTTCCGGTGGCGGCCATGATTTCAATGTCACGATCGCTCAACCAAATGCAATGGGCGAGGGAGGTGCGATCGCCCAAATACCCCAATTTTTCCAAATGTTCCACCGCCGAACAGCCATATTTTTCAGCGGCGAGCATCTGCTGGGCCTTGGTTTCGAGCAGATGGGCATGGCGGCGGAGATTGTAGCGATCGCTTAGTTCAATGCACCCCTTAAACAGCACATCGGAACAAAGTTGCGTCCCCGTCGGAGCCACCATGATCGAAATTCCCTCCTCCGGGCGATGGAACCGCTCTACTGCCGTTGCCATCATCTCTAAAATTTCTGCCGTGGTACGGTAAAAACTGCCGTACTCCTGGGCTTGATCCTGTTGGGGAATCGCCGCCGCGAGCACTTCATCCTGAATCAACGGGCCAATAAACGCCCGAATCCCCACATCTCGATAGCCCCGCACCGTGGCTTCAATGGTGGCCAACTCCTGCCCCGGAATCAGCACCAGATGATCCACCACACAAGTCCCCCCGGTTTGCAGGGTTTCGACGGCGGTTCCCACGGCGCTAAGATAGACCTGCTCTGGATTAATCGGTGAAAATTCGTGGAGTTCCGCGATCCAAAGTTCGAGGGGATAGGGAGCGATCGCCCCCCGCTGCCACAGTTCTGAAGAATGGGTATGGGCATTGACAAACCCCGGTAAGACGAGGTGATTTGACCCATCGATCACCGTGCCTTGGGGGTCGAGATGGGGGGCAACGGCTGCGATCGCTTCGCCTTCAATATAAATGTCGAGGGTTTCATACCCGTCGGCAGTGGGACTCAATACATTCTGGATCGTAAAACTCACGCGATTAAACCCTTTGCATGGGGATGATGAATGTCGATATCCTAGCAAGCCCACCGCCCCCAACGCAGTTGACCCGCAACAGTCAACCCGCCGGAAGGCCGGACAGAGGTATCCTCGGTAAAGGTTGCCCCGCTTCCCTCCTGCGCAGATCCCACAGATTCACGGTCTGGTTCTCTGAACAGAAAATTATCCACACTCTATCAGGCAACATCGCCACCGTCATAACATCGTTGTCACAATTACTCATACATTGTCATAATCTCCTCACAGATATACACAGAGGTTGCTATTGTTTAGTGGTATGCTAATCGTATCGGCAGTAGAGGTATATCGACAGCCTCAGCCCGATAATGTAGGTTCTGTAGTGTCTTATGGTTCAAGAAAAGCTCAAATGCTTGAATAAAGTCTTTAAATATTTACCTATACCTAGAAGAAATACACTAACAGTTGTATTTTTTGGTAAAACTGGGGTTGGTAAAAGTAGCACCCTCAATGCCTTGTTCGAGCTAAACTGGCCTGTTGATAACGCTGTAGCTTGTACAAGAAAACCTCAGTTTACTGATTTCAAACCCTCTGACCACCTGGATGTTTCCTATCAGAACATCCGGGTAGTTGATCTACCGGGAATCAGTGAGAGTTTGATTGATGATCAAAAATATATGGGTTACTACAAAAAATGGATTCCTCAAGCGGATTCTTTGGTTTGGGTGACCCAAGCAGATACAAGAGCTTATAAACAAGATGAGATTTTCTTGAAAAAGTTAAATCCATTATTCAAGAAGTCTTTGTTTTTTATAGTAGCTTTAAATAAAATCGACTGTATGGGAATTTATGAAGGAGATAAGCCATTTGATACTGACAATGGAAAGCCTTCTGAAGATCAGATTAAGCTAATACCCGAGAAAATAGATGATATTTACACTATTTTTAAGAATGCTATTGACAAAAAAATTATTTTCAAAAAAGAACAAATAATACCCTACACATCTGTTCACAAATGGAAGCTAGACATTCTAAAATCCAAGATCTTGTTAAGGAGTTGAAATTTCATGAATGAGTTTTTCAAGAAAATCAAGACAATGTTGTTTGAACAGGTTGAAAAAGAAACTAAAAAATCTCCGTTGAGGCTTGTCATAGGCTTAAATCAAGTTGACAAAATAACTCCAGATGGGTGGAACCAACGCCTTAATGCACCCACTAAAGAGGCAGAAAAAGAGATCGAACGTCGTTGCAAGGATATTATTAAGCGATTGGGTCAACTTACGGAAATATCGACAGCTAACATCGAATATTACTCAGCGTTGAAGCGCTATCGTTTAATTAATTTGCTGACTAGGACTATCCAAAATGCTTATGCTGGGTTCAAGTTAGGTAATGTACAGCCTGCCGATCCATTTGAATTAGCCGATCCAGAAGTCCAAGAGTTTGTACAAGCAGAACGCGAGAAAAAAATAAGTAGTAGCGCAGTTATAGGTAATGCTGACAATAAAACTTTAGAAGATATAGAAAAACTTATTCCGGAACAAGATTTTCAACTAATACTGAAAAAATTCAAACAGGAAACTCAGTTACCACCTAAAGTAGCAGTTATTGGTAAGTCTGGAGTTGGAAAAACAACAACCGTCAACAATCTTTTTGATGCTCAGTTGAAAACAAGTCCTACAACTGTAGGGACGACTGAAGCACAAGTCAAAGAATTTACTCTATCAACAGGAGGTAACTTAACAGTGATTGATTTACCCGGATATGGGCGTAGTGAGGCAGAAGATCGAAAATATGATCAAATTTATAAACAGATTATTCCATCTTGTGATTTAGTTCTCTTGGTAATTCAAGCCGATACACGAGATTTTGCTGATGATATCGACATGATCAATAAGATTACAAAATGGCTTAAAGAGCATCCTGCTCCTCAAAGAAGATAAAAGCTTCTAACGTTGTTTAAGCGTAAATTTAAATCTAAAAAGAGGTACATGTGGCGTTAAGTGAAGAAGAAAAAGAAAAAATTCGTGACATTTTGGAAGAACAAGAGGAGCAAAAGAGAAGGTCTATTTTGGGTTCTTTAGAAAATTTTGCCAGATGGTTACGGGTAACTGCCAGTATTGTAGTTTCTCTCGCAGCACTAAAGCCAGTATTTATATCGCTATGCGGAGCATTTTTATAAGTTAAAATCTTTATTTCGCCAAAGTTGCACTATGTAGGTCAAATAACATCCCGACAAAGGTGCATGCCCCGCTGCCCATACCAAATCCTGATTACTGAAGATTTTAGCCTCGCCCCGCAGCCGAATCCTGCAATGCTCCGATCGCATTTGCCCCCAGCCCCGCCAGGATATTTCCACTCAATAGCTATCTCATTGAAGCCGTTCTAGAAAGACGGGGTTTTAGACCCATTTCTTTGATAAATCCTAACAAGCTTCCCCGCGCACAAGCTGCCCAGAGCGCACAAATTGTCCCGCGCTCCCGTGCCTAGCAGATGCGGGGGAGTTGTTCGCCGCTGAGGAGGTCAAGGATGCGGGTTGCACCGATGCGGCTTTGGAGGGTGACGCGACCGAGGGGGCGATCGCTCCGGCCGAGCACCGTGCCAATACATTCAGCCTTGGGGTCATAGCGGCGCATGATCTGGACGGCCTGTTCGGCACAGTGGAAGGGGGCGATCGCAATAAACCGCCCCTCGTTGGCCACATAGAGGGGATCGAGTCCTAAAATTTCGCAAGCCCCCTGCACATCTTCCGGCACAGAGATCAGTGCTTCTTCTATCTGCATTGTCACCCCCGCCGCCGCCGCAATCTCATTTAAGGCACTGGCCAAGCCGCCCCGCGTTAAATCTCGCAAACAATGGAGTTCAACCCCCGCCTCTAGCATCGCCAACACCGGCTCATGGACGGGAGCAGAATCACTTTTAATCGTCGTTTCAAAGCTTAGACCTTCCCGCTTCGCCATAATCGCAATCCCGTGACGACCCAGATCGCCGCTCAAAATAATCACATCCCCAGAACAGACTGAATGGGGTGCGATCGCCTGATCATGCTCAATCACCCCCACCCCACTGGTATTGATAAAAATGCCATCACCCTTACCCCGATCCACCACCTTCGTATCCCCCGTGACAATCTGCACCCCCGCTCGCCGCGCCGCCCGCTGCATCGACTGCACCACATACCACAGGGTTTTCATCGGTAACCCCTCTTCCAAAATAAAGCCCACACTCAGATAGAGCGGTCGCGCCCCACTCATGGCCAAATCATTCACCGTGCCATGAATCGCCAATGACCCGATATCCCCCCCCGGAAAAAATAGGGGTTGAATCACGTAGGAATCCGTGGTGAAGGCGATTTTGCCCCTGGGGATCGTGAGGGCGACGGAATCATGTTGATTGGGGGATTGGCCCTGGGTGGCGAAGGTGGGGGCGAACATTTGGCCAATGAGTTGCTGCATCAGTTTGCCGCCGCCCCCGTGGGCTAGCAGCACCGTGGGATATTGCTCGATGGGGATGGGGCAGGAAAAGTTTGCAGCAGTCATAGTCACAGAATTGTAGATGTTTGACGGTGATCATCCCATTGAAACGTGGCGATCGCTCCATTTCTGGGGATTGATTTAAGCTAAATGAAGACTCAAGCATTACAATCCACGCTAGACGGCACGGCACGGAACTATCATGCGTGGAAAACCGGCTGTCAATGGCGCACAGAGTTGGCCATGGGGGATAAAGTCGTGCGCGATCGCGACTCCCTTCTCGTCAATGTCGCCGAACTTGAAGCCACCCTCAACAGTTCTAAACCCACTGCCTCGGCTCCGGAGCAGCGATCGCGCCGCTGGCGTTTAAACCCTGTTCTACAATAGAAAGTCCCGGCGACAGCATGGCTGTGATGAACCGGGCGAATCGTCCACTTGAACAGGATCAGCGCACCATGACACACCTTCCCATCCACGTTATTGGGGGCGGTTTAGCCGGCACAGAAGCCGCTTGGCAAATCGCCCAAGCCGGCCATGATGTGGTGCTCCACGAAATGCGCCCCGTCTGCACCAGTCCCGCCCACCACACCGAAGAACTCGCAGAATTGGTCTGTAGTAATTCCTTCGGGGCCTTGAGTAGCGATCGCGCCGCTGGCCTGCTCCATACCGAACTGCGTCACTTGGGTTCGATTGTGATTGGTAAAGCCGACGAGCACGCCGTCCCCGCTGGCGGTGCTCTCGCGGTCGATCGTGGCCACTTCAGCCACGACCTCACCCAAACCCTCGCCGCCCACCCCCGCATCACCCTCCAGCGCGAAGAAGTCCAGCGCATCCCCCGCGACGGCATCACCGTTCTCACCACCGGCCCCCTCACCAGCTCCGCCCTCGCCGATGACCTCCAGCAGTTCACCGGCATGGACTACATGAGCTTTTTCGATGCGGCGAGTCCGATCATCGTCGGGGATTCTATCGATCATGACGTGGCGTTTCTCGCCTCCCGCTACGACAAAGGCGAAGCCGCCTATCTCAACTGTCCGATGGACAAAGACCAATACTTAACGTTTTGGGAAGCTCTGCGTCAGGCTGAACAAGCCGAAGTGAAAGAGTTTGAGCGGGAAACGGCGAAGTTTTTTGAAGGCTGCTTACCCATTGAAGAGCAGGCGCGACGGGGAGAAGACACGATGCGCTACGGCCCGCTGAAGCCGGTGGGCTTGAGTGATCCACGGTATCCGGAGCGCGATCGCCCCTATGCCGTCATCCAACTGCGCCAAGAAGACAAAGCGGGGCAACTGTGGAACATGGTCGGCTTCCAAACCAATCTCCGCTGGGGTGAGCAAAAGCGCGTCTTTCGGATGATTCCAGGGTTGGAAACGGCGGAATTTGTCCGCATGGGGGTGATGCACCGCAACACCTTCATTAATGCGCCCCAACTCCTCGCCCCCACCCTCCAATTTCACCACCAAGAGACAATCCTCGCGGCGGGGCAATTGGTGGGAACCGAAGGCTACACCGCCGCCGCCGCTGGGGGTTGGCTGGCGGGAACCAATGCGGCCCGGTTGGCCCAGGGACAAACGCCCCTCGTTGCCCCCAAAACCACGATGCTCGGTGCGTTGATCGATTTTATTACCTCGGCTTCTCCGAAGCATTTTCAACCGATGCCCCCGAATTTCGGCATTATTCCCCCCCTCGAAAAACGGGTACGGAATAAGCGCGAACGGTATGGGGTATACCGCGATCGCTCCTTAGCGGATCTTATGGCGTGGCAAACTCAATACCCGATGAATCCGGTAGGGATGCCAAGCAGAGACTAGGTAAGTTGGGGTGACCATGGGAGGCTCGGATTTCCTGCCGCTTCGTGAGCATGACGCTCACGAGATCTGGCATTTCTTGATGACAATGCTGGCAGAACCAATAGACTCGATTCTTTCGAGCTTGGCTAACCATGTCTTGATGGCAACACGGGCAAGGAATCATAGATTTTATTAAGAAAAGTTTATTATGGGGGAGTGACAGACTCTCCCTTCATTGTACGAAAACTAACTAGAAACCGGTGTAAAGAACTGTGAAATCTGGGTCAGCGAAAACGTTTAATTAATCATTAATCCTAGGATAAAAACATCATAATAAATGAGTTGTAATATAGCGCACAGACTAAACTGCCATTGGACGGTAGGGTGAGTGGCCCTGTTGCGATCGCCTCAATTCCTGCAAGGAAAAATAATTGGGGACAGTGGATTCTTTTTTTTGATATTTTTAGCTTATATTTTTGACATTCAAGATTAAGTCAAGAAATCAATCAAGCGTTCCCCTCCTATCCATAGCAGATTGCGAAAGGATGAGAACGCCACTTCCCCCTTTTTAAGGGGGATTGAGGGGGATCTTCATACCTCAAGTTGATGAAAACCGCTATATCGTAATCCTCAATCAATTTTAAGGCTTAGACTCTGAGCAACAATGGCAAGATACACCCCATTCCTGTCCATCAATCCTGTGGGATCGCTGATCGTGAATTGTGAGCTTCGGCGGGGGTGGGTTAGGAGGGGTCGAACCGCTGGAGGGCGGCTTGGAGATGGGGCAAGGTGTGGTGATAACGCTGGAGGCGGGCTTCGTCCTTGGGGGTGGGATGGGGGATGCGGGTGCGATCGCAATTGTCCGTCATGTCTGCAATCTTGACCCGGAGGGCGAGGGGGTTGGCCATGACCCGATCTAAATAGGCGGTGTAGGCTTCTCCCTCCCGCTTCGTTAGGGCATCGAGGGCCCGGCACAGGGAGGGCGGAAACCCTTGGGCGATGAGGTCTGCGAGGCTGAGGTCGGAATCTTCGATCGCATCATGGAGCACCGCCACAATTTTCGCCTCGATCGTGGTCATTTGGGCCATGACGCGGAGGGGATGGCCAAGATAAGGATGGCCGCCTTTATCGCGTTGATCGCGGTGGGCCTGGTGGGGGGGGGCGGGGGTGACGGGAATTTCCACATC
>NZ_JAQMTY010000223.1 GCF_028330765.1 Spirulina subsalsa CS-330
TGATTTCCCATTCTGCGTCGCTCACATCGCTGGGGTATCCTTGTCTAGGCATTTTCTGTTCTCTTGCGTTTTACCCCCTTTTTCCATCTTTTGAGGCTTTTACCCCCTCTTCTTTATCTTTTCTTCACAGATACCCTCTAAGGGGGGAACGCAAAAAAGTCCCCCTTAAAAAGGGGGATTTAGGGGGATCAAACGCAGACGAGGCCAACATTGGAACGTTATGTATAAGCAGTAGCCCTCAGGAGAGGGTTAGGTGAGGGATTGCATAACTGGGATGCACTCATTTTTTTGGGTGTTGGCAGTATTTTGAGGGCGCAGTAGGGGCAATCAAAAAATCAGCCCGGAGGAGTCCGAGCTGAGGTGAGAGCATGGGATATTTGATTGTGAAGCGATGGGGTGTCGGGCGCGAAAATTAGGCAAGGGAGACGCGACCGCGTTGGACGGCACGGAGGAGGCGGTTAATGGCGCGGCACTCGTCTTCGGTGAGGTGTTCGTCCATGACGGCGGCCATTAAGCCGAAGCGATCGCTGAGCGTTAAGGTGTGGGTTTCGGCAACGTCTGCGAGGATGGCGTAGATTGCGCCGGGGATGAGTTGAAGGTCGTAAAACATGGTCTTAAACGGTTGTGCTCTCGATGTTTCTATCTTCACTGTTTTCGCAACTAAATCCCGTGATATGCCCTTTGGATCTCTGTGAACTTACCCACACCTAAACCTGATCTAAATACTAATATTGAGTGATATTGGTGATATCAAAGCGTGATGTTTGTCACGGCGAATTGTCCGGAGAGTTTGAGAATGGGGCTGGGTGAGGGGTCGGGGGAGGTGGGACTGTTGCGATCGCCCCGTTTCTGCACGGAAATCATGGGGGAGGGGGTAGCGATCGCATCGAAAAAAGCTTCCTCCTGCGATCGGACGACTCCACCCATCCATTTAGCCCCTTCAGCATGGCGCGAGGAGGGGAGGACTGTACAGCCGTCTGATAAAATAGCAAGTCTGTCTGACTATATTTAATGCTTCAGGAGATTTCCTTATGGCTCGTATGTACTATGATGAAGACGCTAATTTAGACTTGCTGAATGGCAAAACCGTCGCCATCATTGGCTATGGTTCCCAAGGTCATGCCCATGCCCTCAACCTCAAAGAAAGCGGGGTGAATGTGGTGGTGGGTCTGTACGAAGGCAGTTCCTCAGCCGCCAAAGCTAAAGACGCAGGCTTGGCCGTGCATTCTGTGGCGGATGCCGCCAAAGCTGCCGATCTGATCATGATCTTGTTGCCCGATGAAGTCCAAAAAACCGTCTATACCGCAGAGATTGCCCCGAACCTAAGCGCCGGTAAAGTGTTGCTCTTTGCCCATGGTTTTAATATTCACTTCGGCCAAGTGGTTCCCCCCAGTGATGTGGATGTGGTGATGGTGGCTCCGAAAGGCCCCGGACATTTAGTGCGCCGTACCTACACCCAAGGGGAAGGCGTGCCCGCCCTGTTTGCGGTGTATCAAGATGCGTCGGGTCAAGCCCGCGATCGCGCCATGGCCTACGCCAAAGGCATCGGTGGCACTCGTGCCGGCATCCTCGAAACCACCTTCCGGGAAGAAACCGAAACCGACCTCTTCGGCGAACAAGTCGTCCTCTGTGGGGGCTTAAGCGCCTTGATTAAATCCGGCTTCCAAACCCTCGTTGATGCCGGCTATCAGCCCGAACTCGCCTACTTTGAGTGTCTCCATGAAGTGAAGCTGATTGTGGATCTGATCGTCGAAGGCGGTTTGGCCAATATGCGCGACAGTATCTCCAACACCGCAGAATACGGCGACCTCACCCGTGGCCCGCGCATCGTCACCGACGAAACCCGCGCCGAAATGCGCCAAATCCTCAAAGAAATCCAAAGTGGTCAATTTGCCCGCGAATTTGTCCTCGAAAACCAAGCGGGCCGCCCTGGCTTCACCGCCATGCGTCGTCAAGAAGCGGAACATGTGATCGAAGAAGTCGGCAAAGACTTACGCGCCATGTTTAGCTGGCTCAAAGACAATTAAGCCAATGTTCTAGGCCGATTCAGCCTCGAACTCCCCGTCACCAAATCCCTGATCATTCTGGGCTGCCCGAATGATCGGGGATTTACAGTCTGGAGGCAAGACAACCCTGCTAACAGCGGTGCTGCATTCGGGGCCTCTGCCCAAACAGTAATCTGCTTGTCGGAGATCCAGATTCAATTCCTATCTTCAGCACTCACCTTGAGGTATGGGGATAGCTGCGGAGAATCGATAGATTAGGATATTGTATTCGGTAACCATCTATTGCCCCGATGGTTTTTCTATCTAAACCTTGTCTGTTATTTCGCTATGAGCCAACCCTCAGAACCAGCAAAGGGCAATATTCTGATCATTGATGACACGCCAAATAATGTGCGCTTACTTTCGACCTTGCTGACCAATCATGGGTATGACGTGCGGGGTGTGATCAATGGTGAAATCGGTTTACGGGCTGCCCGTTCCGCCGTACCCGACTTAATTTTGCTCGATATCAGTATGCCCCAAATGAATGGGTATGAAGTTTGCCAAGCGCTAAAATCCGATGCTCTCACGCAAGATGTCCCGGTCATTTTCATTAGTGCGTTTAATGAGGTCACGGATAAAGTTAAAGCGTTTGAAGTGGGGGGGGTTGACTACATTACCAAGCCTTTTCAATGGGCTGAGGTGCTAGCGCGGGTGGAGAATCAGCTTAAAATCTGTCTGCTGCAAAAACAATTGCAAATGCGCAATCAACAATTGCAACTGGAAATTCAAGAGCGGGTCAAGGTGGAAACGGCGCTGCAAATGGCCAATGAAAAGCTGCAAGGGTTGGCGAACCAAGATGGATTGACCGGTACGTCTAACCGTCGTCACTTTGATGAATATTTGCAGCGTTGGTGGACTCTGTTGACGGATGCGGGATCTATTGCACTGATTCTCTATGATGTGGATTTTTTTAAGGCGTTTAATGATCATTACGGGCATTTGGAGGGCGATCGCTGCCTCCAACGCCTCGTCCAAGCGACCCAACAGGCCATTGATACCATCGCTCCTCCCCATGCCCTCCTCGCCCGCTATGGCGGGGAAGAGTTTGGGGTGATTTTGCCCCAGGCGGATCGTGATCTAGCTCAGTCCGTTGCCCAAGCAATTCAAAGCCATGTCAACATTGCCGCGATTCCCCATCAAAAATCTACAATTCAAGACACGGTTACCGTTAGTTTAGGGATTGCCTGCATCGGGTTTACCGCTGAGAAGGAACCCACCGCGCTCATTGCCCAAGCCGATGAAGCACTTTATTTAGCTAAATCCGCTGGGCGCAATCGCATCGTTCACTATGATGCCGCCAAAAATTCCTAAATAACTAGACAGATCATCCTGAATGTGATCTAAATCACCCCGTACAATAAGGGAGGGTGGATGGTCTGAATCTGTTCTGTGTGATTTCACTGTGTTTCTCGCAATGCTTTTCCTCGACGATTGTTCAGGGACACGTCCCTTTCATCTCCATTGATGGCTGAACTTACTCCGCTCCCCTTATCTGAATCTGATATTCCGGCCGATATCCTTGTGGTGGACGATACACCCCACAACTTGCGCTTACTGTCGTCATTGCTGACCCGCAAAGGATACAAGGTGCGGAGTGTCCTCAGTGGCGAAATGGCCCTGAAGGCGGCCCAGGTGTCACCGCCGGACTTGGTGTTGCTCGATATTAATATGCCCCGGATGGATGGCTATGAGGTGTGCCAACGCTTGAAAGAGAATGGGATCACACAGCATATTCCGATTATTTTTATTAGTGCGCTCAATGATGTGGTGGATAAGGTGAAGGCCTTTGGGGTGGGGGCGGCTGACTATATTCCGAAACCGTTTCAATTTGCGGAAGTGTTGGTGCGGGTGGAGCATCAATTGGATTTGTTGCGATTGCGGCGGACGTTGGAGTCGCAAAATCAGCGGTTGGAGCAGGAAATTCGCGATCGCATCCTGATCGAAGCAGCCCTGCAAGCCTCCGAAGCCGAACTCAGGGCCCTATTTGCCGCCATGAATGACATGATCCTCGTCTTTGACCGTGAGGGACTCTGCCGCAAAGTTGCCCCCACCAAATTCGATCACAGTCGCCTCCGGTTCAACCCTCCCCACACCACCCCCAATCTTAGGGATATCGTCCCAGCAACAGAGGTAGACCACTACCTCAGCACCATCCAAGGGATTCTCGCTAGCCAAGAAACCATCAATGTGGAGTACGAAATGTCCCTAGCCTCCGGGCAGCGGTGGTTTTCGGCGAATATTTCCCCCTTGTCCGGCGAACTCGTGCTCTGGGTGGCGCGGGATATCACCGCCAGTAAGCTAGCCGAAACCGCCCTCCGCCAAGAGCAAGAGCGCTCCGAAACCCTCTTGCTGAATATTCTGCCTGCCCCGATCGCCCAACGCCTCAAAAATCAAGAAAGCACGATCGCTGACTATTTTGACAGCGTCACGGTGTTGTTTGCCGATCTGGTCAATTTCACCGAATTATCGACGGAACTGTCTTCAACGGAACTGGTGGAAATTCTCAACACGATTTTTTCCGACTTTGACCACCTTGCTGCTCGTCACGGCCTCGAAAAAATCAAAACCATTGGGGATGCCTATATGGCGGTGTCGGGGTTGCCGTACCCCTGCGATGATCATGCGCCCCGTGTCGCTCGGATGGCGTTGGAACTGTTGGACTACATTAAGCAATTCAACGCAGAAACCGGGAAACAGTTTGCCCTGCGGATTGGCATCAATACGGGGTCTGTGGTGGCGGGGGTGATTGGGGTGAGTAAGTTTGGTTATGACATGTGGGGGGACACGGTGAATGTGGCCTCGCGGATGGAGTCTCAGGGGGAACCGAACCGTGTTCAAGTCACCCAAACCACCTACGAACACCTGAAGCCGTTCCAGGATCAGTTTTTGATTGAACCGCGTGGCACGGTGTTGGTGAAGGGGCGCGGGGAGATGATGACCTATTGGTTGGCGCGATCGCCCCAGGATTCCCCCCCCTCAACCGCCTAGCACCGAGGCATCCACCGCACTAGTGTCACGACACACCTTAACCGGTGGGTTACGGCGGATTGCTAGATTACAGTGATGGCAGGAGTTTAAGCCGCCTAACCCACCCTACAATAAAGTATCATTTTGGCTGTGTCACGCCACTAGGTCAAACTGAGCACACCGATGATCACATACTTCCCGTAAAACTTGGTGCGAGTTCCGTAGACATCCACCCCGACGACGCGGCGATCCTTGCGTTGCCCTTGAAATTGACAGGACAGAATCGGGTTAAAGCCTTGGAAACATTGCTGCATCTGCTCTGCCACTTCACGATAATGGGTGGTGGACACGAGTTTGAGGATTGATTCTAGGATTACTAATTCGCCAAATTCATAGCCAAAAATTTGAGCGACGCGGGGATTGGCATAGAGAAACTTGCCGGTATCGGAGATGATAAAAATTCCGACTTGGGAAAGATCGGCGGCGTTTTCGTCTGGATTGGTGTTGGCTTCTTGCTTCGTGGCTTCTTGCTTTTGATGTTCGAGCATGTAGAGCCGGGCATTATCCAAGGCGAGGGCCATCTGAGTGGCGCACATTTCCATCAGTTCCGCCAGTTGGGGGGTGAAGTGGCGGGGTTGGGGGTGGGTGAGGGTGAGCAGGCCGAGGAGAACTTTACCGCGCAGGATAGGGATGCAGAGGGCGGAACCGACGGTGTAGGGTTGGTTGGGTAGGGTCATCCAGCGGTCATCGGTGCGGGTGTCGTCGATGCGGCCGGTTTGGCGATGTTGGACGACCCAGCCGGCGAGTCCTTGATCGAGGACTTTGCCGATCAGGTCGTCCCGTTGTTCTCGAATGGTGGCTCCTCGGGCGAGGATGCTTTCGGTGACAGCGCCGTTGATGTCGAGGAGAAAGAGGCTACTTTCTTCGGCGAAGGTGAGCTTGACGGAGACTTTAATGGTTTGGAGCAGCATGGAGCGCAACATGAGGCGGCCGGTGGCGGCGCGTCCCATGGAGACGAGCGATCGCACCAGTTGGTCTTGAGCATCAAAGGCGAGTTTGACTTTTTGCAGGTGTTCGGATTCCTGTTGCAGACGCTCGACTTCTTGAATCAGTTCATCCTTGGAGAGTTCAGCTAAGATGCGATCGCTCATAATTCCCTTTCCCGATGTGGGGTTTTGTGTGGCTCACTCCGATTGGCCAGACCTCCGGCCCTGATGTTTATCCTCTGACCTAGACCTGATGCTGGAGTTCTTCTAAGACATCCATCAGGTCAACCTGACAATGCATCGGCAACAGTTCGAGGAGTGGTAGTTCTCGCTTACCCCCGCCGACTTTAACCGGAATTTGCTGTAAGACCTCAAGCACACGGTCTTCGCTGATGTCATTGTCAACCAAGAGGGGATAGAGACGCTGGGCCACAAGGGTATGAAGTTTCGCGTCGTTGAGGTAGAGATGCCATTTCGCAACGTCAATGTAGACTACACTGCCGATCGCACTGGCGATCGCTTCAATTGCTTCGGTGGGATTGGAGTTAGCCATCGGAGTTTAGGGAGTAATCAGCGATCGCTGTAATGTAAATTAAGTGAACCAGGAGCAGAACGGCCCAAATCCCGGTTACCCATTTCGCCCACGGCCAGGCCGCCTGTTGGAGTTCATAAAAAAACCAAATGCCGGAATTGCAGGCGAGAAATCCTGCCACATGTACCGCGAAGGTCATGCGATCGTCCAGACGACGATAGGCCGGGTCAGTTGCGCGATCGGGTTTGCGGGGCCAACGGGGAGGCATGAGTGACTTTTAAACCTAACGATATAGACTACTAGTTTAACCTGAGTTGGGAAGGGCCATGGCTCGGTAAATCCTAGGGAGGGGCCTGCGATCGCGGCAAGGCTTAACCTTTCTTTATCGAAATGGTGTTGCAAACAGCCACGACCCAGGCGGGTCTGTGCCGATGGCCGACGCGAAAAAGCGGCAATTTTTTTTGAGCAAAAAAGGCTAAAGCCTTTGCAGAGATAGGGTTTTAGCGATTCGAGTTGCCCCAAGGATTGCCTAACTTGCGCCTTGCGACCCCAAAGAAATATTAAAAACCTTGGGAAAATGGGGCTTTCAGCGATCCACAATGACTAGACAACGCTTAGAATGAGTCAGTAAAATTACGACCCGATGAGGCTTTCAGCAATTTTGTGCTGAAGTCTAGGGTAATTGAACTTGTTCTCTATAATTTGAGAGCGCCAATCCAGCAAGGAGATTTTGTAATGAATAAAGGCGAACTTGTCGATCAGGTTCACGAGAAAACCAGCGTGACCAAGAAAGATGTGGATCGGGTCATCAGTGCCACCGTTGAAGCCATTATGGAAGCGGTGTCCAATGGCGAGAAAGTGACATTGGTGGGTTTTGGTTCCTTTGAGCCTCGCGATCGCAAAGAGCGCGAAGGTCGCAACCCCAAGACCGGCGATCCGATGAAAATCCCCGCGACCAAAGTGCCGGCGTTCTCTGCCGGTAAATTGTTCAAGGAAAAAGTCGCTCCGTAACTTGGTGAGCTATTTTTCGCGGGACTAATGAAGACGCGACCGACTCACGGCGGGAATCTAGTTTGGGCAACCCATGTTGCTGACTGTTCCTTCCGTGAGCTTTTAGATTTTTCGGCGAGTATTAACCCCCTCGGCCCGCCCCCCTGTGCGATCGCCGCCCTCCAAGCCAGCACCCCCACCCTCAGCCATTACCCCGACCCCAACTACACCGACCTGCGCGGCGCGATCGCCCGCCATCACAATATCGACCCGGATTGGATTTTACCGGGCAATGGCGCGGCGGAACTCCTGACCTGGGCCGCCTGGGATCTTGCCGCCCACACCGAAACCACGACCCTATTTACCCCTGCCTTTGCGGATTATCGCCGCGCCCTCCGGGCATTCCAAATTTCAGTGCGGGATGTGCCGTTACCCCTCGACCCGGCGCACCCTCAAGAGCCGGATTTGCCCGCTGATCTGTCCGGGCTGCTGCTCAACAATCCCCACAATCCGACGGGGAAACTCTGGCCCCTAGGGGCGATCGTGCCGTGGGTTGCCCGGAGTCAGTTGGCGATCGTTGATGAGGCGTTTATGGATTTTCTGCCGCCGTCTCAGCAAGAGAGTTTGATTGATCAGGTGGCGGCTTGGCCCCAGGTGGTGATTCTGCGATCGCTCACAAAGTTCTACAGTTTGCCGGGGCTGCGGTTGGGCTATGCGATCGCCCATCCGGATCGGATTCGGATTTGGCAAGACCGGCGCGACCCCTGGGCGGTGAACGGGTTAGCGGCGGCGGTGGGGGTGGAGATTTTGCAGGATCATGACTTTCAACAGCAAACCTGGGCGTGGCTCCCTCCCGCTCGGCAGGCGTTGGCCGAGGGTTTAGCCCAAATTCCGGGTCTAGAACCGCAACCGGGGGCGGCGAATTTTCTCCTGGTGCGGACGAAGATTCCCAGCGATCGCCTCCAACTCCATCTCCTCAAAACCGCTAAAATTTTGATTCGAGATTGCCTCAGTTTTCCGGAATTGGGCGATCGCTACTTCCGTGTTGCCGTCCGCACTCCGGCCGAAAACCAACGCCTGATCACCGCGTTGCACACCACTGTTACCGCCCTTTCGCCCGATGATTGCTAATGGCGTTTGATTACGATTTGGTTATTGTGGGCCATACGCCCGCTGGTGTCACCGCTGCCCTCGAAGCCACCCAACAAGGGGCCCGCGTCGCCCTGGTGAATCACAATCTACCACCGGCGATCGCGCCCTATATTCGCTACGGCCTGCGCTATTGGAGTTCTCAACAGCGACCCGAACCGGCTGCCGTGGATTGGCCCGCGATCACCGCCCAGATTCAAGGGGGCGTGGCGGCGATTACGGAGCAATGGAGTCCGGCGGTGTTGGGGATGGCGGGGGTGGATTGGGTGGCGGGAATGGCGGAGTTTGTCACGGAACCGGCCCTAGGGTTACAGGTGGGGGAACGGCTGCTGCGATCGCGGGCCTATATTCTTGCCCTCGAAACCACCACCGCCCGTCCGGAATTAGCCGGGCTGAATGTGCTGACGGTGGATCAACTGTTGGCCCTACCTCAACTCCCCGCGCAGCTTGCGATCGTGGGGCATCAACTGGATGCGGTGGAACTGGCCCAAAGTTTGCAGCGACTGGGCAGTCAGATCACCTTGATTTGTCGCGATCGCCTCCTGCCCCACGAAGACCCCAGCCTCGTCCAACGGATTCAGGCCATCCTCGACGGGAGCGGCGTAACCGTACTTCCCCACAGCCCCATTCAACAACTCAAAGTCCTCGACGGGCAAACCTGGCTACAACTCCCGGAACAGGCCCTCGCCACCGATGCGCTGCTCTGGCTCGATCGCCCCCAACCGGAACAGAGCGGGCTACACCTCGATCGCGTCCAAGTCACCGTCCACCCCCACGGCATTCCCGTGACGGCAACCCTCCAGACCCACCATCCCCGCATCTATGGCATCGGCGCAGGCTTAGGCGGCTACGACCTCCCCCACCTCGCCCAAGCCGAAGCCACCCAAGCCGTTCACCATGCCCTCAAGCGTCACCGCAACGCGATGGACTACCGCACCATTCCCGTCATTCTCCACACAGACCCGGCCTTTGCGCGGGTGGGGTTAACGGTGCTTCAAGCCCGCGCCCACTATGGCGAGGCGGTACTCTGCCATCAGACCTATATCAAAGACAGCGCCAGCGCGGCCCTGCGGGGAACCACCACGGGACTCTGTCGGGTGGTGGTGTTGCCGTCGGGGGAACTGTTGGGGGCGGCGGTGTTGGGGTCGGCGGCATCGGAGGCGATCGCTGTTTTTGCCCTGGCTATCGATCAACGGTTGACCCTGGCTGATTTACCCAGCCACCTGTTTCCTCAACCGAGTTTTTCGGAAGCGATCGCCGAACTCCTGACCCGCTGGCATCAACATCACCCCGTCTCCCGCTGGCGGCAGTGGTGGCCGTTTTAATTCAGCTCCTAGTGCAGCGTCAATGCCAAGAATTAGGATGTTTGTAGGGTGCTGTTAGCGAAGCGTAACGCACCGTCTCGTTGAGCGTTGGACATTCAAGACAATCCGAATCGTAAGTCTTGACGCTGCACTAGGAACCGGAGCGCCACCAGAGTTTAATCGTGTGATCGAGGCTGCTGCTGGCGAGGGTGTTACCGTCGGGACTGAGGACGAGGCCGGTGATGCGATCGCTGTGCCCATGGATCGTATCGTCAGCCTGACCCGTTGCCACTGACCACACCTTGATCATGCCGTCTTCGCTGCCACTGACCAGACATTGATCATCGCTGCTCAGGGTGAGGGCGCTGATGGGCGTTGTATGGCCCGTATAGGTTTGAATCACCATGCCCAGGGCCACATCCCAGACCCGAATTTGCTGATCTGACCCTGCAATGAACAGACGCGACCCGTCGGCATTAAACAGCAAAGCCGTCATCCGATACTCTTGCCGCAACGCCCGCAACAATCGCCCCGTCCCCATCTGGCGAATTTTTAGGGACTTTTCGAGGCTGCTGCTCACCAGGGTGAGGCCATCGGGACTGATGGCGACGGCGTTAATGGTGTGGGAATACCCCGTTAAGGTGCGTAATTCTTTGCCGCTGCTGATCGCCCAGAGGCGCACGGTTTGATCGGCGCTGCCACTGACGAGACGTTTGCGGTCGGGATGAAAGGCGATCGCAAACACCCCCTGGCTATGCCCCCCAAACCAGCCCCCCAAGGTTCGGACTAACCGGCCATTTTGGAGATTCCAAAGGCGCACGGTGCGATCGCTCCCCCCGCTGGCAATCCACCGCCCGTCAGGACTCACCGCCACACAATGAACCTGCCCCGTATGGCCGGTTAAGGTCCGCAGCGATCGCCCCGTACTCAACTGCCACATTCGCACCGTTGCGTCATCGCTGCTGCTCACTAAATAGCGCCCATCGGGACTCAACGCCAACCCCGTCACCCCCGCCCGATGTTGGCGCAGGGTTCCGGCACAAGACCAGGCCACCGCCGGGGGACGAGTCCGCCCCGTGGCCGCTGAGGTGGGCGATGGGGTGGGGGCTTGGCTGCGTTTTTTCAGTTGAGCCACACGACGCAGATCGGCATTGGCCCGGCGATCTTTTCCCGTCACTGCATAGACTAACGCCCGATATTTATAGGCCGCTAGATAGTCCGGCTGTAAAAAAATAGCTTGGGAAAAATCAGCGATCGCATCACTGTAGCGTTCCTGCTTCGCCTTTTCTACCCCTTTGATGTAGTACCATTCCGCCTCATTTTCCACCTTGCTGCGGGGGGCCATCTCATCCCCCAACGGCTGCCCCGATACCCGATGATCTTTGAGGTATGCGTAGGCTTCGTTAATCGCTTTAATCCGCTGCTCGGCTTCGGCCTGTTCTGTCCCCGTTGCGATCGCAAAACGATCCGGATGCCACTGCTTCACCAACCGCCGATAGGCCTGTTTAATCGCCTTCGCCGATGCCCCCGGACGTAGTTCGAGAATCTCATAATAGCGATAAACATTAGCCATGCCGTCTCACCCTGAATGCCTTCTCTTCCACAGGCTTCAGAGCTAATCTAGCATCCTATTATCAAAAATTTTGGGTTTAAAACCCCGTCCTTCTAGGACGGCTTTAATGGACTAGAATTGGAATGGCGATAACCAAGCCACCAAAACCGAACCTTGAAAACCAAAGTTAGCGGGTTCCAAGTTGAAGAAGACCACCAA
>NZ_JAQMTY010000224.1 GCF_028330765.1 Spirulina subsalsa CS-330
GCGATCGCTATGCGATCGCCGCGAGTAGTTGGGACGGAACCGTTCACCGCTGGGAACTGCGGGGGAAAACCCTCCAGGAGACCCAACACCACCATTGGCAAGCCCACCCCGACCGGGTTTATGCCGTCACCTTTCACCCCGAAAACCACACCCTCGCCACCGCCGCCGCCGATGGCACCGTCAAACTATGGGACAGCACCGGCCAACTCCAGCGCACCTTGAGCGGCCATCGCGATGCGGTGCGCTGGGTTGCCTTTGCCCCCGATGGTGCAGAACTTGCCGCCGTGGATCGCAGTGGCGAGATTTCGATCTGGACAACGGAGGGAACCCTCCGGCGACGCTGGATGGGCCACGATGCCGGGGTGTCCTATGGTGTCTATAGTCCTGATGGGCGCTGGATCGCCACCGCCAGCGATGACCACAGCGCGAAAGTCTGGGATCGGGCGGGGAATTTAATCACCACGTTGCAGGGGCATCAGGATTGGGTGTTTGCGGTGCAGTTCAGCCCCGACGGTCAAACCCTGGCCACCACGAGCAACGACAATCAAATCAAGCTCTGGCGGTTTAACCCGGAAACGACAGCCGCAGATCCGGAAACGCGAGCGGTCTTGCAGCAAACCTTAATCGGTCATCGGGATGGGGTGACGGGGTTGCAGTTTAGCCCCGATGGGACGCAGTTGGCGACGGCCAGTTATGACACGACGGTGCGGCTGTGGCAATTGGCGGGCCAGCCCCGGCCGCGCTTGGTGTTGGGGACGGGGGCGGTGCAGGATGTGGCGTTTTCTCCTGATGGGCAACGGGTGGCGGCGGCGGGGGAAGATCAGGTGGTGCGGGTGTGGCGGGTGGCGGATCAGCGCGTCGAACAGACCTTAACCGGCCACGAGAGCGGCATTGAACAGATCGCGTTTTCCCCCGATGGGCAACAGATTGCGGCGGCGAGTCGCGATCGCACCCTGCGCATTTGGGATCACCGGGGTCAACTCGTGGCCCAATTACGGGGCCATGGGGATTGGGTGACGGATGTGGCCTGGCATCCGGGCGGGGAGATCCTCGCCTCGGCCAGTCGCGATCGCACCGTCCGCCTCTGGAATCGTCAAGGAGAATTACTCTCCACCCTGCGCCAACCCCGCGATCGCGTCAACACCGTCAGCTTCAGCCCCGATGGCCAATGGCTCGCCGCCGCTGGCGATGATCATCAGATCTACCTCTGGCCCGTGGATCAAACCCAGCCCCACAACCCCATCCCCACCGCTCAACGCCCCCTCACCACAGCCCCACTCGCATCCCATCATCAAAACTGGATCTTAGTGCTGAAATTTTGGCCCCAGCCCCTCACCGCCACCCCAACCGACTCGCTCCCCTGGCTTTTTTCCGCCGACTACGACAAAAAATTCACCCTCTGGAACAGCACCGGGGAGACAATCCAGAGCACCCTCAGCCCCACCGACAGCATGACCGATCTCGCCTTCAGTCCCCAAGGGGAACTCTTCGCCGCCACCACCTGGGATCAACGGCTCCAACTCTGGACGGCCGCCCAAACCCTCTGGCAAGAATGGGACAGCGAACAGACCCGACTCACCAGCGTGAGTTGGCGCACCGATGGCGGCGGCCTGGCCACCGGGGGGATTGATGGCTCGGTGGTGCTCTGGTCGCTGGATTTGGAGCAGCTTCTGGCCCAGGGGTGCGCCTGGCTGACGGACTACCGCGCCCACCCGACGATCGCCCTCGATTCAGCCGCGATCGCCGTGAACGGCAAATCGCTGCCCATTTGTCCGGGGTCGGTTTCACCCTAGGGAACTGTGGGAAAATTGGCCCATTCGGTTCAGCACGGTATTTTTCTCATGACGCACGCGATTACCATTCTCGGCTGTGGCTATGTGGGCAAGGCGATCGCCCACCATTGGCAACAGGCCGGTTTCACCATCACCGCCACCACCACCCGCTCCGAACGCCTCCCGGAGTTAAAGGCCGTCAGCGATCGCGCCGTCGTCCTCCGGGGTGACAATGCCGCCACCCTCCGAGACCTGCTCCAGGATCAGCACACCCTCCTCGTCGCCGTCGGGGCCAAGGGCATGGACTACAAAACCACCTATCTCCAAACCGCCCAAACCCTCGCCTACGTGCTCCCCAAAACCTCCGTCCAGCAGGTGATCTACACCAGCACCTACTCGGTCTATGGCAATCAACAGGGCCAATGGGTGGATGAAACCATGACGCTACACCCGACCGCAGAGCGGACGCAAATTCTGCACCACACCGAGCAAACCATTCTCCAGTTGCCGACGGCGCGGGCCTGTGTATTTCGGTTGGGGGGAATTTATGGGCCGGGGCGAGAGTTGGCGAAAATTTACGGCCGGATGGCGGGCCAGACGCGGGCGGGGGCCGGGCAAGAATGGGCCAACTGGATTCACTTGGATGATATTGTCGGCGCGATCGCCTTCGCCCAAGCCCAGGGCCTCAGCGGCATCTATAACCTCGTGCAGGATGAAATTATCCCAGTGCGGGACTTGGTGCAGCAGGTATGCGATCGCCACAATCTCGCCCCCGTCCAGTGGGACACCAGCCAACCCAGCACCCGCCCCACCAATGTCCGCTGCAAAACCCAAAAACTCAAAGCCGCCGGTTACACCTTCACCCATCCCACCTTTTGGTAAGGTCGCCGTTAACCGCTAAGAACAGGCCAAGCTCGGGATCATCGGGACTGGAGCTCGGGGGCTGTGGGGCTGGTGGTGACAGGGTAACTCCACCGTGAAGGTGGTGCCTTCCCCCGGCACTGATGCACAGGTGAGATGGCCCCGGTGGGCTTGGGTGATAATCGTGTGGGTCATTGACAGGCCCATCCCGGAAGCACTGCCGATCGCTTTGGTGGAAAAGAAGGGATCAAAAATTTTCGCCTGTACCGCTGGGGTCATGCCTTTGCCGTTATCGGCGATCGCAATCCGCACCCGATCTGCCTCCCTAGTGGTGGTAATCCGCAGGGTGCGATCGTCCCGCTCCACCCCATCAAACGCATCGATCGCATTCACAACAATATGCATCAACGCCTGATTAAATTCCCCCGGATTGATCTCCACTGTGGGTAGGGGACTATAATCCCGCTCCACGGTAATCTGTTGTGCTTGGAGTGATTGCGCCACCATCGTCAGCACACTCTCAAGATTGTCTTGAATATCGACGGGTTTCACGCCGACATTATCCGTCCGGGAAAAGGTTTGCAAGGCTTTGACAATGTTTTTAATCCGGTTCACCCCATTGCGCATCGAGACAAACAGATCCGGGAGATCTGCTTTGAGATAGTCAAGATCAATGGTGTCGTAGAGGGTGGCGATCGCCGCTGAAGGCTCCGGATCATCGAAAATTTGGGTAGAAACCCCGTCCTTCTAGGACGGCTTGATGTTAGTATAATCCTTGGTCAACGACCCACCCGAGACGATGGATCAGACAGCCTACACGAGCGAAGTCCAGTTGTACTGGCGGCGCAGCAAAA
>NZ_JAQMTY010000225.1 GCF_028330765.1 Spirulina subsalsa CS-330
AAAAAAACAGGACGGACAAAAACGGATGTCGTTAGAGAATTTATCCGTTCCCTCAAAAGTATTGAAAATTAAGGACTCGCTGTCGCTCGGTTTGTTTGTTGGTGCAAATTCATCTCGCCACTAAAAGGCACGTCCGCCGTTACCTTCGGTAACTCTACTCGGACTCGCTTTATAGTGGGAGTCTTCTTTGCACATTTAAGATAAGTGAGCCAGAGGCTCACACTACCTGGAATCCTCTGTAGTGCGAGCGTCTCGCTCGCTGCCCTGACTGAAAGGGGGATTAAACACAGGCGAGGCCAACCTGAGAACGTTGTGTATCAGCAGTCGCTCCATCAACAAACCTGGTGCGATCGCACCGTTGACCCAACTTCCCCCAGGAGCAACCCCCGATTAACTCCCCCCAAGCTCCGAAAACTCACGGTTTAAAAAGGGTAACAAAATTTGCCCAATCTCCTGGCCCCAATGTTCTTGGGGGTAGTGTTTTGCCTCAGCGATCGCATTCCAATCCACCATCGGATTTTTTTGCAACTGTTGGCGCACCGGCTCCCCATCCAGCCAGGGATCAGCCATCCCCCAGATGATTTGCGTGGGCTTGCGCCATTGGGCGAGGTCTTGGCTGAGTTGACCCATGGCCTGGCTGAGGTTGAGCTTTTTCGCCGTCATCAGCAACGCCCGGCCCGCTTGGGAGCTTTTTAAAAACGGTTGACGATAGAAACTTAACTCATTTTCTTCAATCACCAAGCCGCTCCCCCCTTCTAGGGTGCGATCCACCAACAGCGGATCTTGGGTCAACATATCCCCCACAAAGGGAATCGTCCAGCGTTGCATGATCCAAGGCACGGTCGCGCTGGTGGTGAGGGGGGTATTAAGGATGACGAGGCGATCGATCTGTTCGGGATGATTGCAGGCATATTGCACCCCCACCGAGCCAAGATAGCCCTGGGCCACGAGGGTAAACTGTTCAAGCTCCATCGCGGTGATCCAGTCCCCCAAGGCGGCTTCGTAGGCGGCGGGACTGTAGGCAAATTCGCGGGGCTGGGGCTTGGCCGAGCGACCAAACCCCAGCCAATCGGGGGCGATCGCACGATATCCGGCCGCCGCGCAGGTTTCCATCAAAATCCGCCAGCCGTAGCTATGGCAGAGAATGCCATGGATAAACAATACCGGGGGCTTGCCGTTGGGGACATCGGGGGTGATTTCCCGATAAAACCAATCGTGGCCACCGGCTGCGATCGTCTGTTCAGTTAAATTCATGCCGCACCCCAAGCGAGGTAGGGCAGTTGGGTGGCGGTGGTGCGCACTTGGTCGGCGTTGGCCACCAGTTGGCCGCAACTGTCCCACTTGCCGCTGGTGAGCATCGTGCGGGGGCCGTCGGCGAGGGTGACGGGGAGGGTGAGGTCGCCAGCGGTGACGGTGAGGGCGACCAGATCGAGGCAAACGGTGAGACTGGGATCAGCTTCGAGGGCGGTTTGCAGTTGGGTGGCGTGGTCGGGGGTGACGGTGGCGCAGGGAATCCCCAGGGCGACACAGTTGCCGAAGAAAATTTCCGCAAAACTTTCGCCAATCACGGCTTGGATGCCCCATTTTTGCAGGGCTTGGGGGGCATGTTCACGGGAGGAACCGCAGCCAAAGTTACCATTGACCACCAAAATATTCGCCCCTTGGTACTGGGGTTGGTCGAAGGGGTGAGTGCCGTTGCTGGCGGCGCGATCGTCGGCGAAGGCATGGGCCCCCAACCCGTCAAAGGTGACGCAGCGCAGGTAACGGGCGGGGATGATGCGATCGGTGTCGATATCGCTGCCGCGCAGGGGGAGACCGCGGCCGGAAACGGTTTTCACTTCACTCATGGGTCTGTTTCAAGGGTAGGCGTGACCTCCTATGATACGCGATCGCGCTCCCCCACCCCATCGCCCCTAATCCGCAGGCAAGGGAATGAACTCCGTTTCCCCCGGAACCGGATCAAATCGCCCAGCGACCCCATGGTTATCCATTGTGGGCGAATCGGGTGCTGGGAGAACCCTTTCAATCTGCCCTAGTGCAGCGTCAATGCCAAGAATTAGGATGTTTGTAGGGTGCTGTTAGCGAAGCGTAACGCACCGTCACGTTGAGTGTTGGACATTCAATACAATCCGAATATTAAGTCTTGACGCTGCACTAGTTCACTGAGCGCAATGTTTAAATTGAGGCATTGGTGGGTAGCCGTTTTCGATAGACTAAATCACAGCGGGGCGTTTCAACCCCTGTTGTTTTTTGATAGCCATTCTGTTCATATAACCGCACCGCTGCCGCTAAAGAAGTCGCCGTTTCGATCCAAATTTCTTGGAAGCCACGCTGTTGAATCGCGGTTTCTAAGGCCGTGAGTAAAAATCGCCCCAAACCTTGACCGCGCACCGATGGATGGAGATACATTTTACGAATTTCCACGGCATTTTCACCCCGTTCAATCGGATGATATGCCCCCGTACCCACCAGAGTTTCATCCTGTTCAATGACCCAAAATTCACCCCCCTGATTAATGTAATGGGTTTCCACTTCGATCACATCTCGATCGGCTCGTTCCGGTTCCCACGGGAGACTGTATTCTTTTAAAATATCCCGAATCAGGTGGGCGGCAGCGGCGCGATCGCACTCCTGCCAGTCTCGAATCACAAAGGTTTTGTAGGTTTGCGCCATGGCTAAAGAATATGGGCGAGATTAACCCGATTATTGTAACGTAGCGAGTTTTAACGCGGGCGATCGTGATGCTCCGGTTCAGACTTACCCCTTACATAAAATGCCTGATTGATAACAACAAAAATGAAGATGATAATCGTTTTAATAATCTAATTGGATAGAGAGAATTTTGAGCATTGATGATAATGATTCTGATTCTAAAATAGCATTAAAATTTCCTCAAGTGGGGTGATTTTAAACGAGGTAAAGCGTTAGGATTAGAAGCAAGATTATGGCTTAGAAAAGAGAGTTTGAATCATGACACAACCCGCCCCCGCCTCCTGTTGTCGTTGCTCGACCGCATCCCCACCGGGGTCTACCCATGATCCTGTCACCCCGTCTTATCGAGAATTGCAGCAGCTAGGGGCGATCGCGATCGTGGTGGCGGCGGGGGTTTGGATGCAGCAGAGTTTGCCCCAATGGCCGCTCGTGGCGGTGGGGGTGTTGGGCGGCGCGTATCTCTGGAGTGCCTGGCCGGTGCTGATCCAAGCGGGGCAGAATATTCTGCGGGGGCAGATGTTTGATGAGACGTTTTTGATGACGATCGCAACCCTGGGGGCGTTGGTGCTGGGGGAATATCCCGAAGCGGTGGCGGTGATGGTGTTTTATCGGGCGGGGGAATGGGTGCAAGAACAGGCCGTGGGCCAGTCGCGGCGATCGATCGCGGCGGTGTTGGCGGTGCGACCGGATCGGGCGACGGTGTGGCGAGATCAAGCCTGGCAGAGGGTGAACCCGGAACAGGTGCAAGTGGGCGATCGCCTCCAAGTCAATCCCGGCGAAAAAATCCCCCTTGATGGCGTGGTGTTGACGGGAACCTCGGAAATTAATACGGCAGCGTTAACCGGGGAATCCATGCCCCGCCCTGTCGAACCGGGCGATCCGGCTCTCGCGGGGACTTTAAACCAAACGGGCCAACTCACCCTGCGCGTCACAAAACCGTTCGGGGAATCCTCCGTGAGCAAAATCCTCGATCTCGTCGAAAATGCTAGCCGCAGCAAGGCGAAAACCGCGAAATTCATCACCCAATTCGCCCAAATTTACACCCCGATCGTGGTGCTGGGTGCGATCGCCCTTGCCCTGATTCCCCCCTTAATCATTCCCGGTGCGACGGTGCAAACCTGGGGCTATCGGGCGTTGATTTTGCTGGTGGTGTCCTGTCCCTGTGGCTTGGTGATTAGCATTCCCCTGGGGTATTTCGGGGGGATTGGCGGCGCGGCAAAACGGGGCATTTTGGTGAAGGGGGCGACGTTCCTCGATACCCTGGCGCAGGTGAAAACGGTGGTGTTTGATAAGACCGGAACCCTGACCCATGGCGAGTTTCAAGTTACCGATGTCCAGAGTGCCAACGGCCGCAGCCGGGCGGACTTGTTGGAACTCGCAGCCTATGCCGAAGCCCATTCCAGCCACCCGATCGCGGCCTCGATTCGCGCCGCCCACGGTCAGCCCTTGGATCTAGACCGGGTGACAGATTATCGCGAGGAGGCGGGTTATGGGGTGAAAACGCAGGTGCAGGATGCAACGGTTTGGGCGGGGAGCGATCGCCTTTTCCCTGATCTCGCCCTGCCCTCCACCACCGGAACGGTGGTACATCTCAGCGTTGATCACCACTACGCAGGCCATATCACCCTTGCCGATACCCCCAAACCCGACGCGGCCCTAGCGATCCAACGGTTGGCCCAGTTGGGCATCACTCACACGGTAATGCTCACGGGCGACCAACCCAGCACCGCCGCCGCGATCGCCGCTCAATTGGGCGTGAGCGCCTACCGAGCGCAATTACTCCCGGAAGATAAAGTCACGGCAGTAGCAGAGATTCAACGGGAACGACCGGGAGCGATCGCCTTTGTGGGGGACGGGATTAACGACGCGCCCGCCCTCGCCCGTGCTGATGTGGGGTTAGCGATGGGGGCCTTGGGGTCAGATGCGGCGATTGAAACGGCGGATGTGGTGCTGATGCAGGATACGCCGTTGCAGGTGGTGGAGGCGATCGCGATCGCCCGACGCACCCGGCGCATCGTTTGGCAAAATATTGCGATCGCCCTCGGCATCAAAGGGTTCATGATTCTCCTCAGTGCCTGGGGGGTGGCGACGCTGTGGGAGGCCGTTTTTGCCGATGTGGGGGTGGCTCTGCTTGCGATCGTCAACGCCACCCGGATCGCCCGTTAACCGTAGGGGCTGGGTTGCCCAACCCCAGGAATCAGGCCAACCCTCTAAAATCGGGAAGAGATACCCCTTGCTCCGGCTGCCATGACTGACGACTTTGACGCGACCCTCCTCGACATTGCCGCCATCCAAGGCGAACTCCACTACAAACAGGCCCAAACCGCCCTCCACAACCTCGTTCAACACCTCGACCTCACCCCCCAAGAAGAAGCCGGACTCAATCAAGAACTCGAACATCTCAGCCAAGTGCTCGACAAGCTCGATCGCTCCGTGGTGCAGATTGCGGCCTTTGGGATGGTGGGGCGGGGGAAATCTTCGATTTTGAATGCGCTCTTGGGGGAGACGGCGTTTGAAGTGGGGCCGTTGCATGGGGTAACGCGGACAATTAGTAATGCAGCCTGGACGGTGGAAACCGATGCGCTTCAGGTGCAGCGGGTGGTGATTCCCTCGGTGCGGGATGCTCAGATTCAACTGGTGGATACGCCGGGGATTGATGAGGTGGACGGCCAGACGCGGGAACAGTTGGCGAAACAGGTGGCGAAACAGGCGGATCTGATCCTCTTTATCGTGTCTGGGGATATGACCCAAGTGGAATACAATGCCCTCTCGCAGTTGCGGGAGGTGGGCAAACCGATGCTCTTGGTGTTTAACAAGATTGATCAATATCCCGAAGCCGATCGCTTCGCCATCTATCACAAACTCTGTGATGAGCGGGTGCGGGAATTGATTTCCCCCGATGAGGTGGTGATGGTGGCGGCCTCGCCCTTGGTGGCGGTGCAGGTGAGCGATCGCGGCCAAACCCGAATCGAACGCCAACGGGGAGCCGCCCAGATCGCGCCGTTAAAGGTGAAAATCCTCGATGTGCTGCACCGGGAAGGAAAATCCCTCCTGGCCCTGAATACGATGCTCTACGCCAGCGAACTGAATGAACAAGTGGTGGCGCGGAAGGTGCAGATCCGGGCCGAACGAGCGGAGCAATTAACCTGGCGGGCGGTGATGACGAAGGCCGGCGCGATCGCGATCAATCCCGTCACGGTGCTCGATCTGCTCACGGGAGCCGCGATCGATGTGGCGCTGATCCTCTCCCTCTCGAAACTCTACGGCCTACCCATGACCCACGGCGGCGCGGTGGCTCTGCTACGCCAGATCGCCCTAGGCATGGGCGGCATTACCCTCAGTGATGTGGTGACGACCTTGGGATTAAGCGGGTTAAAGAGCGTGTTAGGCATCACTGCGCCGTTAACGGGGGGCGCGAGTTTGGCCCCCTATCTATCCGTGGCGATCATGCAGGCCAGCGTTGCGGGGGTGATGACCCATGCGATCGCAACCATCACCCAAACCTACCTCACCAACGGCGCAACCTGGGGCCCCGACGGCCCGAAAACCGTCATCCAAAACATCCTCGCCACCCTCGACGAACAATCCATCCTCTACCGGATCAAAACCGAACTCACCGCCAAACTCCACCCCCCCATCGCTTAGCTTTTCCACTGTTTGCCGAGGGTGGATTGTTTGAGCCAGGCGAGAAAATCATTACGGTCTTGATCGGGCATATCGAGCAAAATATCATCCAGTTCATCGGCAAAATTAGCATTGCCAAAAAACTCTTTGCCAATCCGATAAACCTCTTGTAACACGGCAATTAAATGCTGCTCGGCCCAACTGGGGGCTGTGAAATTGCCGAGGGGATCAGCCTTTAAGAGTTGATCAACCGCTTTACCAGAATTCACTTCAGGAATTTGGCGGCTTTGGAGGGCCGTGGTCATTTCTTGGTGAAAGAGTTTCGCCTGACGACCGCCGAGGAGTTCTTCCACGTCAAAATACACCGCTTGCAAAATTAGCAAGGCGGCTTGAACCGAGGAGACGGGGCTGGATTCATCGTTGCTATCACCGATTAATTGTTCAAGTTTGACACGCCCCCAAACACTGTGGCGATTGTCTTCTTGGAGTAGGACGCAAAACTTTCCCTGATTATCGGTCAGATCTTTCCAAAACGTTTTCGCTTCTTCGGCTTTGGCGACATCAAAGACGCTAATCAGACGAAACGTTTGGTCTTGATACTTCAAGATGGGGATTTGTTGTTCTCGTTTGGGGTGCTGAACGTTGGAGATCTCAACATCCTGCCGTTTGAGAATAAACATAATGGGGTCGATGACTCCTGCGGAGGGTCAGGGCAACAGGGTAGCAAGTCAGTCTCCTGATTATTGCTATATTAGTTTACCCTGAGAAATTCATCTGCATCGTGGCGGGATTGGATTGGTGGGGAAATTGCGCGATCGCAAACCCAACCGCTACAATGGCTATGCCCAATTCCCCTGTGGGCGATCGATCAAGCTCTGGTAGCTCAATGGATAGAGCAAACGCCTTCTAAGCGTTCGGTTACAGGTTCGAGTCCTGTCCAGAGCGTACCATCGTGGCGTTTTGGCGACGGGCAGCGGCGGCGAAATCCGGTGAAAATGTGCCAGGGCTGAAGTGAAGAACAAGATCGGCGCGGACTTCGCGGCTGAGGGCATAGAGGCCGAGCAGATTAGGAACCGTCATCAGGAGCAGGGAAATATCGCTCACTTGCACCACCAATTCCGGGCGGAGCAGGGTTCCGGCAATGATTAAGCTGAGTTGAATGCCTTGATAAAGGGGGCGACGCTCGGAGCCAAAGAGATACACCCAAGCCGCTTCGCCGTAGTAGCCCCAAGCGATGATCGTGGAAAAGGCAAAGCAAACGGTGGCGATCGCGAGTAACCACGGAAACCAAGCGATCGCACTGCCAAAGGCGGCGCTGGTGAGTTCTGCCCCGGCAAAGTTGGCATATTGGGGGTCTTGGTAGGTTCCCGTCACGATAATCACGAGGGCGGTGATGTTGCAGATCACGACGGTATCGATCACGGGTTCGAGGGTGGCGATCAATCCCTCTTGAATCGGGGTCGTGCCTTCGGTGGCGGCGTGGGCGATCGCCGCCGTGCCGATGTTCCCCTCATTGGAAAAGGCCGCCCGTTGAAATCCCAAGGCCATTAACCCCACCACGCCCCCCAGGCCAGCGCGGGGATGCCAGGCATCGGCCCAAATCGTCTGCATCGCGGCGGGGATGGCCTGCCAATGCAGACCGAGGATATAGACCGCCGTGATCACATACAGACCACACATCACCGGCACGAGCCAACTGGTCACCTGTCCGATGCGATGGATACCACCAACGGTGACGAGGGCAACGGCGATCGCTAACCCCACCCCATAGCCCCAAGCCGACAGATCCGGCAGCACATGCACCAAGGTACGGTAGGACTGCCCCGCCTGAAACATCCCACTCGACCCCAAGGCCCCCACCACACAACAGAGGGCAAAGACCGCCGCGAGGATCTGACCCCAGCGGGCTTTGCCTTGGGCGGCGAGGCCGTGGGTGAGGTAATACATCGGGCCGCCGGAGACGCTGCCGTCGGGGTTGGTGTGGCGATATTTGCGGCCGAGGGTGCATTCAATCAGGCGGGTGTTCATCGTCAGGATGCCCGCGATCGTCATCCAAAAACAAGCGCCGGGGCCACCGACGCTAATCGCGATCGCCACCCCGGCAATATTCCCCAATCCCACCGTGGAAGAAAGGGCCGTGGTGAAGGCTTGGAAGGAACTCACCCCGCTGGGCGTGGCGTTATGGGTACGCAGGAGGGCGATCGCTTCACCCAAGCCCCGCAAGCCGAGAAACCGCAACCGCAACGTTAACACCACCGTCCCCACGATCGACCACAACACAATCAACGGCACACCCGCCACCGGGAAAAAGAGCACCGCCTCTAAGGCTGCAATCAGTCCACTCAATCCCGTTTCGATCCCGTCTAACAGTTGAAAAATGAGCGTTTCCTCAATCGTTTATCGCCAACATCATGGGCGCTTTTGCTGCTTGTCCCACATTTTCCCCGTTATAACATACGCCGCTTTTTGCTCTAAGGCGAGGATTTCAATTCCCGACGGGGGGCACGATCGCACCCCCCACTCGCTAAGATCAACCCTAAACCCTGTCTTTTTCCCGCCCATGAATGCCGTTGAAATCGAAGCCGCCGTGTCCCAGCTTGCCGCTGCACCTTTTGATCCGGAAGATTTCCCCTTTGCATTTCTAACCGCCTTTGGCAACAAGGCGACGACGATCAAGCGGCTCCGGAGCAAAAAAAGCAGTTCTAACCAATCCGACCTTGGCGGCGTGCTTCAGCGTAACAACATTCACATTAAGGTGTGCGGCGCGGGGGAGGTGACGGCGACGCTGACAGCGTTGCGGGAGAGTGCCGCGACGACGCGACAGAAGGCGAAGTTTATCCTGGCGACGGATGGCGACAGTCTGGAGGCGGAAAACCTCAGCGATGGGGATGCGATCGCTTGTCCCTACGCAGATTTGCCGGACTATTTCGGGTTTTTCTTGCCCCTCGCGGGGATCACGACGGTTCAGCAAATCCGCGAAAATGCGTTTGATATCAAGGCCACGAGTCGGCTGAATCGGCTTTATGTGGAGTTATTGAAAACTAATCCGGATTGGGACAAGGGCGATCGCCGCGATGCGATGAATCATTTCATGGCGCGGTTAATTTTCTGTTTTTTCGCGGAAGATACGAACATTTTCCACAGTGACGGCCTGTTTACCCAAACGATCGCCCAAATGAGCGCACCCGATGGCTCGAACACCCACGAGGTTTTAGGGGAAATTTTCCGAGCGATGGCGATCGCACCCCAGGAGCGCAAAACGGCGGGACTCCGCAATTGGGCGGATCAGTTTCCCTATGCCAATGGGGGGCTGTTTAGCCCTCATCCCCTAGCCCCTTCTCCCGTGGGAGAAGGGGAACCGGAAGGTCTTCCCCCCCTCTCCCGTGGGAGAGGGGCCGGGGGTGAGGGCGTTCCCCGGTTCAGCAAAATCGCCCGATCGCACCTGATCCATGTGGGCGGTCTGGATTGGACGAAGATTAACCCGGATATTTTCGGCTCGATGATTCAAGCGATCGCGGATGAGGCGGAGCGGGGCGCGTTGGGGATGCACTACACGAGTGTGCCGAATATCCTCAAGGTGTTAAATCCGTTGTTTTTGGATGATCTGCGGGGTCAGTTGGCGGCGGCGGGGGACAGTGGGCGGAAGTTGCTCAATCTGCGGCAACGGTTGGCGAAGATTCGGGTGTTTGATCCGGCTTGTGGGTCGGGGAATTTTTTGGTGATTGCCTATAAGGAGATGCGGGCGATCGAGGCGGAAATTAATCAGCGGCGGGGGGAGGCGAATCGGGCTTCTGAGATTCCGTTAACGAATTTTCGGGGGATTGAAATTCGGTCGTTTGCGGCGGAGGTGGCGCGGTTGGCGTTGATTATTGCGGAATATCAATGTGATGTGTTGTATCGGGGGCAATTGTTAGCATTAGCGGAGTTTTTGCCGTTAAAAAATGACAATTGGATTACTTGCGGGAATGCGTTGCGCTTGAATTGGTTGGAGTTATGTCCACCGACGGGAACGGGGGTCACGGTGCAGCGGGAGGATTTGGATCTGTGGCAGGAAACGAAAGACGAGGCAGAGATTGATTTTCAAAATGAGGGGGGAGAAACCTACATTTGTGGCAATCCGCCTTATGTGGGTTCGACTTGGCAAACGAAGGAACAGAAAGACGATTTAAAGCAAATTTTTGAGGGTCGTACAAAGCTTTGGAAGTCATTGGATTATGTGGCGGGTTGGTTTATGAAGGCGGCAGATTATGGAACGCAGACGAATGCGGCGGCGGCGTTTGTTTCGACTAATTCGATTTGTCAGGGGCAACAAGTAGCGATTTTATGGTCGTTAATCTTTGAGACGGGACATGAAATTAATTTTGCTCATACCTCTTTTAAATGGGCAAATTTAGCAAGTCATAATGCAGGAGTTACCGTTGTTATTGTCGGAATTGCTCAACAGTCTAAAAAGGTTAAATATTTATTTTCTATTGATGAAAAGAATCACACTATAGCTAAGGAAGCGATAAATATTAATGCTTATTTGGTAGATGGAAAAAATGTAATTGTTGAAAAAGTTACAAAGCCATTAAGTGATATCACTGAGATGAATTTTGGTAGTAAACCTGTTGATGGAGGGAATCTACTTTTATCTAGAGACGAACTGTATAAAATGAATTTATCTTTAGAAGAAAAAAATAAATTTATTCGAGTCATTTTAGGATCAGATGAATTCATCTCAGGAAAACAAAGATACTGTATTTGGATAAAAGATGAAGAAGCTGAAATTGCCAGACGTAATCCGGTAATTAACTTACGATTAGAAGCTGTTAAAAAAATGCGCTTAAGTAGCTCTAAGGTTGCAACACAAAAAGGGGCTAAATGGTCACATAGATTTGATGAACGTCGTCAAATTGGAAATGAAACTATAATTACAATTGCTGCTATTAGCTCGGAAAATAGAGAGTATTTACCTTGTGGATTGTTGCCATGCGGAACAATTATTTCAAATAAATGTTTTGCCCTTTATGATGCACCCCTCTGGAACATGGCTCTAATCGCCTCGCGCCTCCATTGGGTTTGGATCGGTACAGTTTGCGTCAGAATGAGAACCGATTTTTCTTACTCCAATACCCTCGGCTGGAACACCTTTCCCGTCCCCAAACTCACCACCCAAAACAAAAAAGACCTCACCCGCTGCGCCGAAAACATCCTCCTCGCCCGTGAGCATTACTTCCCCGCCACCATCGCCGAAATGTACGACCCCAAACACATGGACAAAGACTATCCCGAACTCCGCCACGCCCACAACCAAAACGACGAAACCCTCGAACGCATCTACATCGGCCGCCGCTTCAAAAACGACACCGAACGCCTCGAAAAACTCTTCACCCTCTACACCCAAATGACCACCCCAAAACCCCCCACCCCATCCAAAACCAAAAAACAAAAAAAAGATAAATAATCGTCAAAAAACTACACCCCCGGAGATTCTAACCATGTCCAAAACAACCGTAGAACGGCAAAATTTAATCGAAGCCGTCAACGCCCTACCCGATGAAGTGCTCATCGAACTGGCCAACTTTGTTGAATATCTACAATATAAAACAGTCCAGCAGCAGCCCACCAACTCACCCCCGCAAAACTTCCTATTGGCGATCGCCGGTTTAGGAAAATCCGGACAACCCGACACCTCCGATCATGACGAAGAAATTCTACACAATGAGATTGACACAATTCATGGCTGGAGCAGCAAACCAGGAGATAAGCCATGACCGGAATCCTCGATACCAGTTTTTTATTTGCTTTAACAGATCAGAGCGATCGTAACCATCAACGAGTGCTCACCGTTGCCCAGAACGCCAACGAACAGTTAGTGCTACCCGTCATCGTCTTACCGGAAATCTGTTATCTAATTTTTTCAAGATTAGGACATCTCGCCATGCGTCGCTTTGTGGCCAGCATGACACCTGATCTCGTTCACATTGAAACCATGAAAACAGAGGATCTGGTACGAGTACAGCAAATTCTAGAGCAATATGCCGATAATCAACTTGATTTTACAGATGCAGCAATTATTACAATCGCTGAACGGTTAGAAATTCCCCGCGTTTACACCCTTGATCGTCGAGATTTTTCAGTGATACGCCCAAAACACTGTGATTATTTCGAGTTAATCCCTTGAAAGCGATCGCAACGACGAAACCCTCGAACGCATCTACATCGGGCGACGATTTAAAAATGAAAGCGATCGCTTAGAAAAACTCTTCACCCTCTACACCCAAATGACCACCCCAAAATCACCCAAACCATGAATTTAACCCTACAACCCGTCTTAAAATTCCTTAAACAGGATCTCACCCAACTCTATGGCGATCGCCTCATTCAACTCATCCTCTTTGGTTCCCAAGCCCGTGGTGATCATGAACCAGACTCTGATATTGATGTTCTCGTCGTGTTGCGATCGCTCACCAATCCTGGCGAAGAAATTAAACGCACCGGCAAAATTGTGGCCGATCTTTCTCTTCAGTATGATGTCGTCATTAGCTGCCTCTTCATGACAGAAATCGACTACCAAACCCGCAACAACGCACTACTTCGTAATATTCATCAAGACGGAATTTTGCTATGAATAATGAACAGCAAGAACTCCTTCTCAAAGCCCAACAAAGCCTAGAAGCTGCAAAACTTCTCCTTGCCAATAACTATCCAGACTATGCAGTATCTCGCGCCTATTACACCATGTTTTATCTTGCTGAGGCCTTCTTAGATAGTCGTAAACTTTCTTTTTCTAAGCATTCTGCTGTCATTGCTGCATTTGGTCGAGAATTTGCTAAAACAGGGCTAATTGCACCAGAGTTTCACCGCTTCTTAATTGAAGCCCAAGAACTCCGCACCACTGGCGACTATGGACAATTCAACGCCGTAACTCATAGCCAAGCCACTGAACAAATTGACCGCGCCGAACAATTTCTCAACCTAGCCATTCAAGGGATTAACTCAATTTGATTAACTCGATAACCCATCGATATCAGTCACAAATTCAAAAACGACACCGAACGCCTCGAAAAACTCTTCACCCTCTACACCCAAATGACCACCAAACCAGAGACAGAAAAAAAAGCCAGCAAACGTAAAAATGCAAAGCGATCAGGTTAGGATAAGTATGTTGTTTTCAGCAGGAGGTAGCCTTATGGAACAGATTATTCTCAAACGACTTCAGCAATTACCAGAATCAGCACAGCAAGAAGCATTGCAATTCATCGATCAACTACTCGCTAAATACCAACAGCCTCAGCAATTTATGAGCCGCAAAGAAGCCTTCGGTATTTGGCGAGGCAAACTCTGGATGGCAGACGACTTTGATGCACCGTTAGAAGAATTAGCGGAGTATATGTAGTGTCAGATTTTTTAATTGATACACATACACTCCTCTGGTTTATTGAAGCCGATCCAAGATTGAGTGATCGGGCTAGAAATGTACTGATGAACGACAGTATTAACCTCTCTGTGAGTGTTGTCAGTGCTGACAATGTGTTTGGCTCCTATGAAATAGATCGATTTTGGTAAATCCTCTCCCTATTAAGGCGATCGCAACGACGAAACCCTCGAACGCATCTACATCGGGCGACGGTTTAAAAACGAGAGCGATCGCGTAGCGTTGCGAAGCAAATCGCCTCGAAAAACGCTTCTAACTCTACACCCAAATGACCACTCCAAAACCCCCCACCCCACCAAAAAACCAAAAATCTAAACCATAATAGGAATGAAATCTACCGCCACCCCTAAAAATCATGACAGCCGCAGAAAAACTCTATCAACTCATCCAAACCCTCCCAGAAAGCCAAATCAACGAAATTCTCCACTTTGCCCAATTTCTTCAACACAAACACCCCTCTCCTCCCCCCGCTATTCCCCCCGGAACCCTCACCGGACTTCGAGGCATAGCCAAACATCCTGGCATAGCACCCAGTGATGATGAACTACAAACAGAATACATAAACTATCTGACCCAAAAATACCAGTAAGCCTACCCGTGAAAGTTCTCATCGATACCAACATTGTCCTAGACCTAATCCTAGAACGGGAACCCTTTATTGAGGCGGCGATCGCCCTCTTCGAGCAAATTGAACAAGGCAAATTAGAAGGCTATATTGCTGCAACGACTATCACCAATATTTTCTACATCATCCGTAAAATGAAAGGTCGTGAAGTTGCTCTTGCGGCTATCCATCGGCTCCTAACCGGCCTCCAATTTTGTACTGTTGATCGGCAAACTGTTGAAACAGCCTTCAGCCTAGATCTAACAGACTTTGAAGATAGCATCCAACTCGCCTGTGCCACCATTGCTCAATTGGATGCGATCATAACCCGTGATCATCAAGACTTTATGAATAGCAACATTCCTGTTTACTCCTCCACCGAAATCATCAACCAGCTTTAGCGAAAAACATTCATCGAGTGACGCTTCAAAAACGAGAGCGATCGCGTAGCGTTGCGAAGCAAATCGCCTCGAAAAACTCTTCTAACTCTACACCCAAATGACCACCCCAAAATTATTAAAAACCCAAAAAGGAAAATCATAGGATAAGCGATCGCCGCCTAGCATGATTTAGACATCAGAGGGTAAACAGGGATTTAGGGTGACGGCAATGTGTCAAGTCACTGATGAACAAGCTGTAAAATTTAAGTTAGTGTGTGCTGTCATGTCCGACAATGAATAAGCTGTATTACTATCCGCGATCGCAATCTGTAGAGTTTCGCCATGAACAAACCTGTCTCTGTTCCCGCCGTTTCCGTCACCTATGCCCACGATGGCCGCTCCACCCAAGCCAATGAACTGGGGATGCGCCCGATGCAAGAACGCGCCTACAACAAACGCGGCGAACAATATTTATTGATCAAATCACCCCCCGCCTCTGGGAAAAGTCGCGCCCTGATGTTCATTGCCCTCGATAAATTGATCCACCAAGGGCTGAAACAGGCGATCGTCGTTGTGCCAGAAAAGTCGATTGGGTCTAGTTTTCAGGATGAACCCCTGTCACACTATGGCTTTTTTGCCGATTGGACAGTTGCGCCGCGCTGGAATCTTTGCAATGCGCCGGTCACCGATAGCGGCAAAGTGAACGCGGTGCAAGCCTTCCTCAAGAGTGAGGATCAAATCTTGATTTGCACCCATGCAACCTTTCGGTTTGCGGTGGAACGGTTGGGCATTGAACCGTTAGATGATCGCCTCATTGCGGTGGATGAATTTCACCATGTTTCGGCGAATCCTGATAATAAATTAGGGGAGCAGGTGCGGCAATTGATGACCCGCGATCGCGCCCATATTGTCGCGATGACCGGCTCCTATTTTCGCGGCGATGCGATCGCGGTACTGCACCCCGAAGATGAAAACCGCTTTGAGACGATCACCTACACCTATTATGAACAACTCAACGGCTATCAATACCTCAAACAATTAGACATCGGCTATTACTTTTATGCGGGGAACTATGCCAGCGAAATTATGCGGGTGCTCAATCCAAACGAGAAAACCATTGTGCATATTCCGAATGTCAACTCCCGCGAAAGTACCAAGGATAAAATCCGCGAAGTGGAGCATATTCTTGACACCCTCGGCGAATGGCAAGGCACTGACCCCAAAACGGGGTTTCAGTTGATTCGTACCCCCGACGGGACGGTGCTGAAGGTGGCGGACTTGGTGGATGATGACCCGACGAAGCGCGATCGCGTCGTTACGGCCCTCAAAGACCCCACCCAAAAAGAAAACCGCGACCATGTGGATATCATCATTGCCCTGGGGATGGCAAAAGAAGGGTTTGATTGGATTTGGTGTGAACACGCGCTGACGGTGGGGTATCGGTCGAGCTTGACGGAAATTGTCCAGATTATTGGTCGTGCGACCCGTGACGCACCGGGCAAGACCCGCGCCCGCTTTTCTAACCTGATCGCAGAACCCGATGCGGCCAGTGAGGTGGTGACGGAGGCGGTGAATGATATGTTAAAGGCGATCGCCGCCAGTTTGCTGATGGAACAAGTGCTGGCGACCCGTTTTGAATTTCGCCCCAAACGCCCCGACAATCAACCAACAGCGGGGTATGACTATGGCCCGGAGGGGTATGATCCGACGGGTTGTAATGTGGGCATCAATCGGCAGACGGGCCAGGTGCAACTGGAGATTAAGGGCCTCGCAATGCCGAAAAGCCGGGAAGCCCAGCGGATTTGCGCGGAAGATTTGCTCGAACTAACGACGGCATTGGTGCAAGATAAACCCTCGATTGAGCGGGGCTTGTTTGATTCGGAACTCGTGCCGGAAGAAATTACCACGGTACGGATGGGGAAGATTATCCAGGAAAAATATCCCACCATTGAACCGGAGGATCAAGAGGCAGTGCGCCAACATGCGATCGCTGCCTTCAACCTCGTACAGCAGGGCAAAAAATACATCCTCAATGAAACCGGAGGAACCTACGATCTTCTCCCCTCGCCCCTGGGAGAGGGGCCGGGGGTGAGGGAAGACCCCTCGCCCTTGGGAGAGGGGCCGGGGGTGAGGGCAGATCCCTCGCCCCTGGGAGAGGAGCCGGGGGTGAGGGAAGACCCCGAACCGACGAAAAACACTGCCCTGATCGATGGGGTGAAACAGTTCGCCCTCTCGGTCACTGATCTCGATATGGATCTGATCGATCGCATTAATCCCTTTGGGGAAGCCTACGCCATCCTTGCCAAAGCCATGAACGAAGAACGCCTCCAACAGATCGCGGCGGTGATTACGGCTAAACGGTTGAGCCTCAGTATGGACGAGGCGCGAGACCTGGCCCACCGCGCCGTCCGGTTTAAGCAGGAGCGGGGTCGCTTGCCTGCGCTGACGGCGGCAGACCCCTGGGAGCGACGTATGGCTGAGGGGGTCGCATTCCTACAGCGCAAAGTCAAGGAGGATAGGGATGGTTAAAAAAATGCCGCAAACCACAGACAGCGATCGCGAACTCTTAGGGGAATTGGGGATTGATCTCACGGCTCCGGCTCCGGTGCAGTATTCCCCCCGTGAGGAGCGGATCATCGCCGGATTTGAGGAGATCGAGCGGTTTGTCTCGGCGCAGGGACGCTTACCCCAGCATGGCGATGACCGGGATATTTTCGAGCGTCTCTATGCCGTGCGTCTCGATCGCCTGCGCCGCTTAGAAGACTGTCGCACCCTCCTCGAACCGTTGGACTCGCGGGGCTTACTCACAGCAACCCCAGATCTGGAGGTTCCGCCGGCACTGGATGATCAGGCGTTGCTGGCGGAACTGGGTTTGGATGGGGCGGCGGTGGATGATGTGACCCAATTAACCCATGTGCGATCGCGTCAAGACATTAAAGCCGCTGAGGAAATCGCCCAGCGCACCCCCTGCGAGGACTTCAACCAATTTAAACCCCTGTTCCAACAGGTTAAGCAGGCATTAAAAACCGGGGCGCGTCACACCCTGAAATATCAAGACAATGCGGCGATTCAGGCGGGAAATCTTTTCATTCTTGACGGGCAGATGGTGCTCGTGGCGGCGATGGGGGAGTTTTTCATCAGTGACTATGGCCGCCCCAATGCAGAATTGCGGGTGATTTATGACAACGGTACAGAGAGCAATCTTTTACTGCGATCGCTGCAACGGGCCTTGAACCGCGATCGCACCAGTCGCCGGATCACCGAACTCGTCAGCAACTTTGGCCCCCTCTTCGCCCCCCAGAATCTCACCCCTACCGATCGGCACACCGGCCAGGTCTACGTGTTGCGCAGTCAATCGGATCATCCCTTCATCGCGGCACACCGCACCCTGATCCACAAAATCGGCATGACCAGCGGCGATGTGAACCAACGGATCATCCATGCCGCTAAAGACCCCACCTATCTCCTCGCTGCGGTCGAAATCGTCACCACCTTCCAACTCGCAAACATCAACCCGAAAAAACTCGAAGCCCTCCTCCACCGATTTTTTGAGGCGGCGCGGTTGGATCTGGAATTGATGGATCGGTTTGGGTTACCGGTGCAGCCGCAAGAGTGGTTTTTTGTGCCGTTGGGGGCGATTGAGGCAGCGATCGCCCACATCCAAGCGGGCACGCTCGATCAGGTTCACTATGATCTCGAAACCGCCAGCATCATTGCTCGGTAGTGCTGGGATAGCGACCCCTGACCCTCAGTGCCCTCATCCCCCAACCCCTTCTCCCAAACTAGGGAGAAGGGGAGCCAAATTCAAAGTCCCTCTCCCTGCTTGGGAGAGGGATTTAGGGTGAGGGCTTTCCTCTGGAGTGGCTGTCACCAGCGGCAGAGCGGGTGAGGAAGTAGCGCAGGCGGATCAATGTAGCCGTTTGCCCCAGGGCAATGGGGAGGAGGGAGACCCCTTCGAGGCGCGATTGTACCCAACCGTCGCCCCAATACCATTCGTGGAAGCCATCGATGCCGCGACTGAGGATGAGGCGGAGGCTTTGGGGCGTGGCCAGATCGACGTAGTGATCGATGGCGATCGGGCCTGTCCAGGCGGTGAAGGTTGCGCCGGCTTTGAGGGGGTTGGGAATATCGGTTTCGAGGCGTTGGGGAAAGAGCCAGCGGCGGAACTGGTCGGGGTTTTGGAGACTGGCCGCGATCGCAGCTTGGGATGCGTCCAATTCAATGCGGAGACAGCTTTTTTGGTAGTGACCGAACATTGGGGCGTGGGGGGTGAGGGCTGGGGGTCTTAGCCTTCTATTATAAGCGGTTAGGATTCCCGACATCCCAAGGACACACGGGTCTCTACGCCGGTCTGCCCATTGGTTCCGGAGGCGATCGCACAGAGTTGGCGCATCGGTTTCCCATCGAGCAGAGCATCGGTAAAGTCGGCTCCGGCGATCGTCACATCATCCAACAATCGCCCGCAAAAAGAGGGTTTCATGGAAAATCGCGTTGCTAAGATTCGCCCCGGTTAATTCCCATTATGGCCGATGGCGACTGGGGGAACTCTCCTGAGGCTTCACCCCCTGCTATGAAAGATGCAGTACAGTTTTAAAGGATGAAATCAGCGATGACAGTTGTGGGGCAAGTCGTGCGATCGCTTTCGATCAGTATTTTAGGGGTTGTGGTGGTGGGGACGATGGCCCTCTCGTTGCCAATGCAGCGATCGCACCGTGACCCGAACCGCCTCATTCCCCCCGCCGAAGCCCAACTGGCCCAACGCACCGCCACGGGGTTAATCTGGCCCACCACCGGCACCATTTCCCAACCCTTCCACCGCTACCACGAAGGCCTTGATATTGCGGGCCCCATCGGTACGCCCATCCTCGCCGCCCAAGCCGGGGAGGTGATTCTCGCCGGGTGGGATAATTGGGGCCTCGGCTATGCGGTGGAACTGCGCCACCCGGACGGCAGCCGCACGGTATACGGGCACAACAGCCGCTTATTGGTCAGCGTCGGGCAATGGGTGGAGCAGGGGCAGATCATCGCAGAGATGGGCAGCACTGGCAATTCCACCGGCCCCCATCTCCATTTTGAATATTATCCCGACAGTGTTACCGCCCAGAACCCGCTCACTCAACTGCCGGCCCTCGTGGCGGGGCGCATTCCCACCCGTCCGCCCCAAGGCGATCGCTGTCCCGGCACAACGTTAATCAACGGTGAAACCCAGAATTTTCGGGTGCAAATTTGTCAAATCAGCGATCAGCTTTGGTATTTTGGCCAGGCGAAACTTGAGCCTTACCATTCGATCTGGTTGCCAGCGGTGTTTAATGGGTCGAGCTATCAAGCCCGGAATGGCCAATTTATCTATCAAGTAGACGGCGATCGCCTCCAAGTCTTTGAAAATCAGCAGCGGATTCGTCAAGAACGTTTGTTGCGCTCCTCGTGAGTGCGATCCACGCGAAAATTTGTAAATTCCACGGGGAATTTTGTCGATCTTGCCGTACAACAGTAAACAGAACCGGCGGCGCTGCGTGCGAATTTCCTGAAACTAGCGCGATCGCGCTCCCGACGTTCCCTCAGACCCATAATTTAGCTGTTGCTAAATTGGGGTGGAGCGATAGAATCGGAACTATTCCGATCAATTGTTTTTTCTCAGTATTGCAAGGAGACCATCGTGGACGCAATCGCTTATACCCATTCCTATGCTGCCCACGAAGCAGCCACCGGCATTGAATACGATTTCAGCGAAGTCGATTTTTTTGAATGGGCTAAGGCTCCGAGCGCCCCCTGGTTAAAGCTGTTGGCGGTGGGGGTCTTAGTGGCATCCATTAGCGCGATCGCCCCGGCTGCGATCGCCCAGACCCAAGTAGACACCCCCAGCGGTCGCTGCCTCAACGCCCGCACCGGCCCCAGCACTCAATACACCGTCGCCACCTGCGTCACCGAAGGCGCAACCCTCAAACCCGTCGTTGAAACCAAAGGCGATTGGCTCAAACTCTCCAGCGGGCGCTGGGTCTACGGCCCCTACACCACCTACGGCAAAGCCACGCCCCCCGCCATGGCCACCGGCAACCGCCTCCGCCAAGTCAACACCCCAAAAAATAGCTGCCTCAACGCCCGCACCGGCCCCGGCATTCAATACGCGGCGGCAATGTGTGTCCGCGATGGCGCACCCCTCAAAGCCGTCACCCAAATCCAAGGCGATTGGCTGCAACTCTCTAGCGGGCGCTGGGTCTACGGCCCCTACACCGCCCCCATCGCCGCCGCTCCCCCCGCCAACACCGGCGGCCGCACCGTCCTCCTGATGGGGTCACGGGGCGACACCGTGAAAGCCGTCCAAACCAAACTTGTCGAACTCAAATACGGCATCGGCCCCGCTGGCATCGACAGCATCTACGGCCCCGATACCAAGTCCGCCGTCTCGGCCTTCCAAAAAGCCAACGGCCTCACCGTAGATGGCATTGTTGGCCCCGCGACCATTGCCAAAATGGGACTGTAGCGGTTCTCCAAACGTTAGGTCTAGCTCCTGCGAACCCCTTCAAATTCGCAAATTTGAGGGGGCGTTGTCTGGGGTCGAAGCTCCGGCGATCGCTTCCCTCACCACCGGGATTTTATAGCACTAGCCAGGGCAGTTAGGACATTTAGAGACTCTGGAACAAGGGGCTTAAGCCCCTTGCCTGTCCTAACAGATTTGTCCACTGCTATGTGAGGCAGGCGCGAAGGTCAAGGGGCGATCGCCCAGAACGATAGAATATTAACGATGTTATTTAGAATCTACTCATGACTTGGGTTAATCTCAGCCTCGGTGTGGTGCTCGGCCTCATGATTGTCTTGTTTATTTTTCGGATTGTGCTGACTTGGTATCCCCAAGTGGAGCTTAAAAAAATGCCGTGGAGCCTGATCGCCCTGCCCACCGAGCTATTTTTAGCTCCCACCCGCCGCGTGATTAAACCCTTGGGCGGGGTGGATATTGCCCCGATTATTTGGGTGGGGATTATTGCCCTGATTCGGGAGTTGCTTTTGGGTCAGCAGGGCTTATTACGGATGCTTTAGGCGGAGTTGGGGGAGTATGTCAATCGCGCCCGGTCACCTGGCGATAGAACTGCTCTAGACCCTGCACACAATCGGGGTCATCGTAGAGGCGATCGCCCTGCTGAATAATTTTGGTTTTGATGCGATCGCGCCACTGAGGATCACGTCCTAAACGGGTGGCAATCTGCACATAGTCGTCGGGATGGGCGGCGATCGTTTCCGTCACGCCGATCATCTTCAAAAAGCTATCGGTATGGCGGCCGCGCATGAATTCCCCCGGACAGGTGACGATGGGCAGATGGCAGGCCAAGGCTTCTAAACTGGTATTGCCCCCCGACCAATCGAAGCTATCTAGGTACACATCGCACAGTTGATTCACCGCGAGATAATCACCCCGCGCCACCACTCGCCGAAAATCGCAATAGTCAGCGATCGCTAACCCGGCATGATGAAAGGCACGAATCAACCGCTGGCGCATCACCTCACCCCGCAGAAACACAAAGCGAGCCTTAGGGACTTGGCGAGCGATCGCCGGAAACACCCAATCATACTGGGGCAAATATTTAAACGGCGCTTGGCAACAGAGATACAGCACCGCATCCTCCGCAAACCCATAATCAGCGCGGGTTTTCGTCAAGGGGGGAATCTGCGGATTCGGATAGGCCACGCCAATATTCGGCAACTTGACGAGGGTTTCGGTGTAATGGTCGTCCGCATTCGCCCCCTCCATCAATTCACTCGACAGAAAATAATCCACCGTCGGTAACCCCGTCGTCACCGGATGCCCCCACGCCACACATTGCACCGGAGCCAACCGCAACGCCGCCAGGGTCATCGTCGGCGCATCCATCCCCACTTCAGGAAACACCAAAATATCCAATTCATCCTGCAAAATCTGCTGGGCAGCATTGATCCAAAACCCGTTAAAGGCGTACCAGCGATCGCAACAATCCCGACAGGTTTGCGCCATTCCATCATTGGCCGCGCCCAAATCGTAACCATAGAGTTCAAATTGGGTGCGATCGTGCTGTTGAAGCCAACCTTTGAGCCACAATGTCCCGCTGTAGGCATAGAAATAGGCCGAAACATAACCAACGCGAAGTTTTTGCCGTTGGGGCCGTGGTGGTAATTCCTGCACCCAAGCGGGGAAATTCGCCGCCGCAATCCGATGCACTAACGCCCCATATTGTCCTTGTAAATCGCGCACATTAAAGGCTTGATAGGCTAGGTAAAAATTGGTGATTTGGCTAATTCCTGCCAATGCCGCTTGACATTGTGCAGGGGTGTCTAATGTTGTGATATTAATCAGAGTTTGTAGACCTTGAATATAGCGCGATCGCGCCATTGTAATCTCATCCCCACGCCCATAAATCATCGGCACTAATAGATGATCCAGCACCGTAAAAATATAGTCCTGGGGACAGGCTTGGCGAGCCACCTGGGTCTGCTGTCGCGCCCTGTCGATATGCCCTTCATGGAGTGCTGCAAAAATCAAATCAAAATGAAACCGAGGGTCATGGGGATGAATTTTATTACCCAGTTCTAAACTGCGTAATTGTTGATGAGGCCGCCCCAATTGTTGATAACAATAACTAAGTTTGCGATAAATCTCCGCATCAATCGGATAAGCATTCACTAACGCCTGAAAATTCTGGGCCGCCGCCTCCCATTGTTGCTGTTCATAATACCAATTCCCTAAAATAACCCAGATGATATCCTGACCCCATTCCTGAAGTTGATCCAGCGTTAGCATGGTTATTGGAATGGGTGATGTGAGGGGATAATCATTGGGTAAACGGAGATAAGCCTGGAGTTTAATCCAGGCGATATCCTGTAGATTGGTAATAGCTTCGATGCTGATTTTTTCAGCGATCGCCCCATCATCAGTCAGGCATAATTCCATCAGAATACTCGAAATCATCAATTGAGCGATTTCGAGTTGTTGAGGGTCACACAGGATATCGAGGTGATATTTATATTGATCCGGATAATGGTGAAAAATGGTGAACAGTTGAGAGAGTTGTGCTTGTAAAATAGCCTCCGACTGTTGCCAATTGGGATGGATTAGGAAGGCAATAGATCGAGTATCTGGTGAGTTTTGAGCAGTGGTATGGGGGCGATCGCGGGGGAGGGTGAGCGGCTGTTTTTGCTGTTTGATTTCAGATAAATAGTCTAAAAAACGCTGCGCTGTGGGCATGGGTGCATAATGGGCGATCGCCCAATCTCGTCCCGCCGCTGCAATCTCTGGCCAATGGGGTTTTAACCCCTGAAGCCATGCCATACTGCTGCTTAAATCATCCATATTCAAGCCAAGATAATGCACCCCATTTTCTGGCATCACCGGCAATTCTGCGCCATATTTTTCTAGATCCAAATGAATTGTTAAACATCCCGCCGCCAGCGATTCCCATAAACGCCAACTATCCCACCCATGCAAGCACCACTCTTGATTTTGTGCCGTCAAAAAGCCCCCAAATGCGGTACTCGCTTGGATGGTTTGGAGACGGTGATCATCGGGTTGAATGTCCCATAGTTGGGCGAGTCGCGGCGTGATTCGTTGGGCGGCAAGATGCCGTAGGGAATAGTCGGGATTTAAATAGGCAGTATCACTATAAAGGGGGCCGTAGGGGGTCGTAGCGTGGACATTTCGCCATTGAATACTGTCGTGATGGGTGCGGTCATTGTTTAAAAGGTGTGGGGTGCGATCGCGCCATTCAGACACCGTTTCTAACAGTCGTAACATCCGACTTGATAGGCCAAAACTCCAGGGTTTCACCTGTTGAGGTCGGGCATGATGCCGATTTAAATGGGTACTCAATACCAGGTCAAATTGTTGCTCAAATCCCCAATCGTCTTTCGGCCCATCTAAGTCATGGAGATACACCGTGAAATAGGGGCGATCGTTATAAAAAAGGTAGTGCGGGAAAATGGGATACTGATTAACACCAATGGTTTGTGTTTTCAAGAGTGCCGAATCAACGACCACGACCTCACAATCATCCGGGGAAATTGTGGGGTCATAGCGTAACCCGATTGCCTCAGAATCTGAGTCTAATTGTCCATCCTGGAGATCACGAAAACACTCTATCCCTAGGGCATTGAGTCCCACGGCTAAATTAATCGCTAGACTATGATCATGGGGTTGAATGAGGTAGAAAAAGACACGACGTGGCAACATAAATCACGAGAAAAGTTGGACAACCGGCAACACCTGAACGGGGGGAAGTGCAACAACTTCAGGATCATCACAAACGAGGGGAATTCGCCCTTGAATGCGGGGCAAAAGCGCCGACCATTGCACCGGATGGAGGGGGGGGAGGATTGCGATCGCTAAATGCTCATCTAAATCCACCGCCTCCATCATCATCAAGTTAAACGCGATCCCCGTCAGTAATGTATTCACGTCTTCAGCATTGGCAGTGGCTGCATAAAATAGCAGCGTAATCGGATTTTTTTGTTGAGCTAAGGTTTTAAAGATTTCGCTGAGGACTTCGTTTAACACGTCCTCCGATTGTGACCAATTGGGGGTGAGAATATAATTAGTACCGCTCAAATTCGTGACAGGCACAGTAGCCATAATTAACGCCTGTTCGACCGTTTGCGCCATTTTTTCCCAGGAAAATTGCTGGGCTTGTTGGAGTCCGGCAAGGCGTAAAGATTGGCGCACACGGGGATTTTGTACCTCACACAGGGCCGCGATCATGGTGGCTTCATCGTCGGGATTGACATAAATGGCGGCTTCTCCGGCGACTTCTGGCAGTGAGGCGATCGGTGATGTAATAATTGGGCAACCACAGGCTAAGGCTTCGAGGACGGGTAAACCAAATCCTTCATAACGGGAGGGATACACGAGGGCGATCGCACCTGAAAATGCGAGTCGTAATTCTGCATCGTCTAAGTAAAGCGTGTGAATCGTATTCCCCGGAACCATCGCCCGCAAATTCTCATCCAACCAGCCCATATTGCCGGTACAAACTAACTCAAACCCCAAGCGCGTCGGCAACTGAGCAAAGGCACGGAAAAAGAGTTGCGCATTTTTATAACCAGTTCCTGGCGCACTGAGTATAAAGTAGGGTTTTTGAATGCCATATTTATGTTTAAATCGCTCAATTTCGCTCTCGCTGGCGGGGGTAAAGATCGGTTCAACTCCACAATGGGCGACGGTTCTCGGTTTCGTGGCTGCGTCGGGAAAACAGCGCACGAGATCATCTAAGGTATTTTGTGAAATGCCGATATAGGCCTGGGCGTGCTCAATGGCGCGGTGCTTTTCTTGCCACATTGGCTCATTAAAATCCGCCCCTAACACTTCTGGAATCATGTCATAGGCCATAAACACCGAGGGTGTTGTGATCGGAATGGTGTAGTAGGTGGAAATGAAGAGGGTGGCGTTTTCTTGGTCGCAAATTTGCTGGAGTTGTTGCCGTTCAAGGTCGGGGTTTTCGTAACTGTGGGGGGGCAATGTGCGATAGGTCAAGCCGGGTAAGCGTGGGGCTGATCCGCCGCGATCAATAATCACTAATGACTGAGCAAATTGACTGTTGGCCCAACGTTTAAGGAGCGATCGCCACACCCGTGCAATGCCCGTGTTGTAGCGTTGAAAAAACATCCCATCGACAACAATTCGCACCGGCATAGTCTGATGCTCTTGTGGTGAATGCATGGCCGGTGCAAATGTTTCTACCGTGTCAGATTGATTCGGTAACACCAGACAAAAAGGAGTTCCATCACGAAGCTCTTGTGCCTTCAATAAACCTGGCATTAGTTTTAAGGTCGCGTCTGCCAGTTTTTGAGCTTGGGGGATGTCTCCGAGCAGTTGAGCCCATTGTCCTAGGGTGAGGAGATGGAGCCAATCATTCCCCGGTTTGGGATTGGCATCTCCTTTTCCAAACCAGACCCCGGTGTCGTCAATTTGACGCAGGGCAAAGGTTGTTTCTCGTTGGGCTTCAAATTCATGAATTGCTTTGGCGCATCCTTCCCAATAGCCATAGTCATCAATTTGAATCACGCCTTGGGAATCAACAAGATCATAGTAATAGGCAAAAATATCGCGGGTTGATTCATACCAATCACCATCAGCATGGAGGAGCGCGATCGCATCAATTTCATCGCGATATTGGGGTAAGGTATCTGCAAATAGGCCCGCCACCGCAACCACAGCATCACTCACACCCAATTCAGCGCAAACCACGGCTAAATTGTCCGCAATCGGAGCCTGTAGAGTTCCCCCACCAAACCCTGTTGCGTTGGCCTCAATCCCTTGATGTTTATCCGCATCGGTGGGTTCAGGCATACCGGCAAAGGTATCAAAGGCGTAGACCTTTCGAGGCCTTAATGAATACCGTGTCACCACCGCCGCTAACAGTGCCGTTGCCCCGCCGCGCCACGCTCCACATTCAACAATATTGCCCGGCACATCATCTAAACAGATCGTTTTGGCTAATGTGTAGAGCGATCGCAATCGGGCATCGCTTAACATCGTGTAGGGGCGCACCGTGGCTAAAAGGTCTTGAAATTCCTGACCAACATAGGGTGGATGGTTGCCATTGCTGTTATTGGCGAGGGCCTGATGGGATAGGCTGGCTTGGAATTGCTCAAGATTATTAGTTCCGGCTAAGGTGGCAAGGGTGCGGTGGGCGATTCGGGAGGTGGGATGGAGTTGAATGAATTGGCTCCAGTGGTGTTGCGCGGTTGATTGATCCCCTTCCGCCAGGGCAGTGGCAGCTTGCTGGCGAAGATTACTAATCTGTTGTTTTTGCTCAGCGGTCAGAAACTCAGGACTGGGGGCTGAGGTGGGATTCAGGGTCAAGACGGTGGTGAGGAGCTTTTCAAGCCATGAGGTCTCGATCGGTTGTGTTGGTGATGGCGGGGTCGAGAGCTGACCGCTGATGGTGTAGCCCTGGAGGTGGGGCGGGAGTGACCAATTGACGGCGGGATCGGGTTGGTGGGCGATGGGTTGAACATTACCGCGCCAGGCGATGCCCATGATTTGCATGGTTTGATAGACGAGGGTTTGCCAACCGCGATCGCGAAAATAATCTAACCCTTGGGCCACGGCGGGAGCGGCTAAGTCATGAAATACAATGAGCGCATCGTCTGCAGCGAGGGGTTCACAGGCGATCGCATCCTCAAGGGGGCCCGGCGCTTCATGATTTCCATCAATGAACAAGAGCGACCAGCGGCGTTGGTGTTGCGTGGCTAATTCCTTCACGGCTTGGGGACTATAACCAGCGATCAGGTTGACGCGATCGCGCACCCCGGCCGCCTGCAACGATTGAGAAACACTCGCGTAGGCCTCTGGATCACCCAACACCGGATCAACCACATCCAACTCCAGCCCCGCCAGAGCCAAATGACAAGCTGACCACCCCATCCAACAGCCAATTTCTAAACCGCGTTTGCCTGCAAATTGCTGCGCCAAATTGTAGAGAAGATGGGCCTCATCACGGCTTAAAAAACCAATCGTCGGCTGACGACGATCAACATACCAATGATGGGGAATTTCACGGCGAAGATAGGGCCAATTACAGACACTGGGATCACCAACAATCATGTTAGGAAAAGCAGCATCGGGCTGAACTGCCGCTAGCCCTGGCGAAATGTAGTCATGGTGTGCATCCATTGTGCGTTGAATCATAGTGATGGTTTCCGTGAGCATCCGATCTTCAGTAAAAAGTTGTGCTGCTCGTGCGGCACAGTCGCGCCCAATCTTCAGGCGTAATGTTGAATCCCGACTCCATTCGGTGAGGGTTGTGATTAAGTCTTGAACCGTTTGCTGAGGATTTTGCTTCGGGTCAGCCAACAGTCGCCCGGTCTCGCCCAACTGTTCCGGAATGCCACTGACAGCACTGGCAACCACGGGTAACCCTTTGGCCATCGCTTCAATAATACTCAGGGGCATTCCTTCAAGTTGGGAGGGAAAGACAAAAATATCCGCCAGATTGAGCCAGTCTTGGACGGTTTCCACTTGTCCTAAAAATCTCACCTGATCATCAGCCGCAATCGCTTTTAATTCGGCTTTGAGGGTGGCTTCTAACTCTGGTTCAAATACGCCCCCACCGGCCCAAACAAAGTAGAGGTTTGGCCAAATTTCAGTATTTCGGAGGGCTTTGATCGCTTCGAGTTGAAATTGATAGCCTTTGCGGGATTCAATGCGAGCGGAAGTAAAACACACGATCGCATCATCGGGAATGCCTTGGGCGTGGCGCAGGTCTCGACGAATGTTGACATCAATGGGGGTGAAGTATTGGGGCGGGCGACCGTAGTGGATCACTTGCCCGCGATCGCGGGGGAGGTGGAAATGTTGGTGCAGGAGTGCGAGGTTATCGTGGGAGACGGCGACGATCGCTTGGGCGTGGGTGTAGTGATGGGCCAGCAGCGGGAGATATTGAGCATTTTGGGCGGCTAAATGGGGTTCGACAAGGCCTTCAATAATGATGTAGGGAATCCGCTGTTCGAGGGCGATCGCTTTTAACGGGAAGTTAGCAAACGGATTCGTATTACTACACAGCAGGAGATGGGGTCGAGTGGCGGGATTGGCTAGCCATTGCCGCAGGGACTCCGGATCATCATGCTCAAAAATGACCGAGTTGATGTGGGGATAGTGGGAACGCAGCCAGTCCGTATCTAACGGCGCACCATATTGTAAATAGGTGATCTGATCGCCCAGCCGGTTTAAGCCCTTGAGCAAGGCGTAGTTGTATTGAGCAACACCGCCAACACCGGGATCAGGGCTGGCGAGGAGAATCCGGTATCGGGTTGGGGGGGTGCTCATTCTTCAGTGGGTTCAGTGGATTCAGTGGGTGGGTCGGTGGATTCGGGTTGAGGTGTGGTGGGGTTGGGGGGGAGTTCGCCGGTTTCGACGAAGGTTTTCACTTGGTCGAGGGTGCTTTTTAGTTCGGCATCGTCGGGGTTGAGTTCGTGGAGGGTTTCAAGGTGGGGGAGGGCGGCGGCGAAGTTTTGGGTTTGGAGGTGGATGGCGGCGATCGCTTGCAAATATTGGGGGTTTTCGGGGTTGAGTTTGTGGAGGGTTTCGAGGGGGGCGAGGGATTCTTGGAGTTTGCCGAGTTCGATGCGGGTTTGGACTAATCCTTCGAGGGCGAGTTGGTTTTCCGGTTCGCGCTCGACCACTGCCGCGTAGCCGGATTCTTGGGCTTCGAGTTGGGTTTTTGCCGCGTTTTCGGCTTCTGTTGCTGTGGTGTCGGCGGCAGCATTGGAGGGGGGGCGATCCGAGGTCATCAGGGAAATGCCCATGACGGCTGTGCCGCCGAGGAAGGCCACACCGGAGAGAATGATCAGAACTCGTTGCACAATGCCGCGTTGTTGGGTCATGACGGGAAAATAAGGAAATTAAGCTGCGAAATTAATCCGGTGGGGGTTGAGCCTAGCGTACCCAAGTTTTTATCCTAAGCGTTCAATGGTGGCGATCGCTAGCACCCGGGCCGACTCCGTGGCCTCTGGCGACACCAGGTAATAATGTGACCCTAAGCCCATCCCAAAGCCCAACAAACTCACGCAAACAATTAACCCAAAGGATACCCATTCGCCATAGCCCAAGCGTTGCAATTCCAACCGTGCCAAGGCCCCCGCCGCAAACAAGACCAACAGCCGGATAAAGATGGTAAACCACGTCCCTAAGATCACCACGGCAAAGGCCAAGATGATCACCGACACAAAGGCGCGGGAATCCGATTGAATCAACCCCGTCAACACGTTGCGCACCATATTACTCGGAGCCGTGAACAGCAAGGCCATCAACACAATTAAGACCACTGCCAATTCCCAAACTAAGAGGTGGGAGGTGGCTTCGGCTAAAATCCAGCCAAAGACGGCGTAGATCAGCCACAGGATGAACAGAGACAGGACGGGCAAACGCACGGCTGGGGGATTTGGGGTGAGTTAAACAGGTTCCTCATCAATGCTATCACTTGGCTCTGGGGTGGTGGTTTGGGCTTGGAGGATGGCGACGCATTCGATGTGGGGGGTTTGGGGGAAGAGGTCGGCGGGTTGGAGGTGGGTGATCCGGTAGCGATCGCCCTCGCAGAGCAGTTTTAAATCACGGGCGAGGGTGGCGGGTTTACAACTGACGTAGACGATCCGCTGCGGGTTGAGGCGCAGGAGACTGTCGATCACGCTGCGATCGCACCCCTTCCGAGGCGGATCAACTAGGGCCACATCCGGGGCCGTGTCGCAGGTTTTGATCCAGTTTTCCATCGTCTTGATGTGGAAGACCGTGTTATGAATCCCGTTCAGTTTGGCGTTAATTTCCGCTTGAGCGATCGCGCTCCCTTGGGACTCCACCCCAATCGCCAACTGCACCCGCTGCGCCAAGGGCAGCGTAAACGTCCCAATCCCACAATAGGCATCGAGGAGCACCTCATCGCCCTGTAAATTTAACTGCGTTTGAATCACCTCTAAAAGCTGTTCAGCCACTTCGGTATTGACCTGAAAAAACGTCTCCGGTCGCAGCCGAAACGTCAGCCCCGCAAAGGTTTCTTCTAAATAGGGCTGCCCCGCCATACAGAGGGTATCATCGCCAAAAATCACATTGCCCCGCTGCGGATTGTGGTTTAAACAGACCCCCACCAAGCCCGGATAACGGTCAAGCCAAATTTGCGCCTGTTCCTCAAGGCCCGGCATGGCGCGATCGCAACTCACCAACGTCAGCAACTGTTGCCCCGTCCGTCGTCCCACCCGCAACGCCAAATGTCGTAACCGCCCCTGATGGCGTTTTTCGTTATAAATACTCCAGCCCCGCTCAGCGATATCCTGCTTCACCTCCGCCAACAGCGGATCAAGGCGCTCATCCTGCACCGGACATTGATTCAGATTCACCACCTGATGGCTACCCTTGCGGTAATAGCCCGCCTGCACCGTATTATTCTGCGTCGAGCGATGGAGGGGATAGGTGGCCTTATTGCGATAATGCAGCGTCTCCCCCGTCAACAGGGGCGCAAGGGTCAACGACTCAAACCCCCCAATCCGCTGCAAGGCCTGCTCGACTAAATTCACCTTCGCCGTCCGTTGGGCAGCATCATCAATATGTTGCCACTGACAACCGCCGCACTTATCCGCCACAATACAGCGCGGCCGAATCCGATCCGGCGATGCCGTCACAATCCCCTGGAGCTTCCCATGGGCATAGTGACGCTTCACCTGAACGAGGCGCACCTGAACGCGATCGCCCGGTACGGTATCGGGGATGAAAATGGCGCGATCGTCCCACTTCGCCACCCCATCGCCGCGATCGCTAAGATCCACAACATCAACATCAATTAAAGTTCCCTGTTGCCACAGGTTGGCCGAATCAGACATGGTGAAAATCTATTTTTGTGTAAATTAATTCCGTTTCTTTTGTAAAGATTCCTAACAAACAGCCCCCTCCCTCGGTAGCATTTCCCCCTCGATTCTCCCCAGCAATCCCGGATAGTCTACCCCAAAGACCCCCGGCAGTCTGACCCCCGCAAACGGTTCAATCCACGAGTCTACCGTGAGTCCATAGAGGGATGAGACTGAAATTGAGTATAATCTTAGACGTTCCTCGACTCCCTAGGCGGTTTCGGGGGCACATCGCGATCGCCACTGCACAGTTAACCATTCAGGCATTGTCCCAGGGGCGAAGTGATGTTAAATAAGATTATCTTGCCCGCACCACTCAAACCCGAATTTCCTTGTTGTTCGGACAGGAAAATACGTCAACAGTGGTATTTGACCCTATCACATTTAATATGAGCGTAGTTAGCCAAGTTATTCTCAACGCTGATGATCAACTCCGCTACCCCAGCAGTGGCGAGCTTAAAAGCATCAGCTCCTTTTTAGAAACCGGAATGCAACGCATTCGCATCGCCGAAGGCCTTGCCGAAAATGAGAAAAAGATCGTCGAAAAAGCCAGCAAAGAACTCTGGAAAAGACGGCCCGACTTTATCGCCCCCGGCGGCAACGCCTTCGGCCAGCGTCAGCGTGCCCTCTGTCTCCGGGACTACGGCTGGTATCTCCGCCTCATCACCTATGGAGTTCTCTCCGGTGACAAAGGCCCCATCGAAAGCATCGGACTCATCGGTGTCAAAGAAATGTACAACGCCCTCGAAGTCCCCGTTGCTGGCATGGTTGAAGCCATTCGCTGCCTCAAAGATGCCTCGTTAGGGGTGTTGAGTACCGAAGACGCTCAAGCCACTGAACCCTACTTTGACTACATCATCCAAGCCATGACCTAATTAGTCACCCTTCCGTTTCGCTCAAAAAGGCAAGCTCAAGCGGGCTTGCTTTTTTGATCCATTGTTCACTGAGTCCCTGAATAGATCACATCATAAAAATTTTGTCAAGGGGTGAAATCCAGCAGTTCCACCAAAACTTTTGCTATACTGGTGCGTATTAGAAAGCGCGATTCCACCGATAGATTAAATAATTTGAGGTTCTAATGTGACATAAGCTGATGCGATCGAGAGGAATAGCAACGCAATTCAACACTCTCAAACTCGATGTGCTCTTTCTAAATCAAACCAAATGTCATCCTTAGCCTCCCAGTTGCATCCTGAAAATTTCAAAATCAAACCAGTGATGAGTGGATGAAATATCAGATTTTTTTGTATTTCTATCATGCCTAACCCTGAGACGAACCAATAATCTCACACCGCTAACCCCCTAGGCACCATTGACCATCATTTTGTAATTCTAAGCTGGAGGTAACTTCGTGTGATTGCGATTTCCTTGCCCACTCGCAAGCAAGATTGGCAAACAATGAGCTTCGCTTCAACGCTCTATCTCTGCCCCATTCTTGACTTACTTTTAGTAAAAGTCCCGGTGAATGCTCAGCCAGAATTACGCCTAGGCTTACAAGAAGCCTTGGTGAATGCTGCCAAGCATGGGAACAAACTCGACCCTAGCAAGCAGGTTTCGGTGCAGTTTTCGATCTGTGATGATCTGTATTCATGGGTGATTACGGATCAGGGGGAGGGCTTTCGTCCGATCCAATCTTGCCCCGCCCATCCCGAAGATCTCCTGCCGGATGATTTTTCTGAAAATGGTCGTGGGATGTGTATTCTGTACCACATCTTTGACCAAGTTCATTGGAACCGGGAAGGCACTCAATTGCGGCTCTCGAAGCGGGTTAAACGGGATCACTCCCCCTGGTAATAAGCCCCAATGCCCTAGGGCAGGGTCAAGACTTAATTCGGATCGTCTTGCATGACCAGCGCTCAATGGGGCGGTGCGTTACGTTTCGCTAACAGCACCCTAGCAACAGCCTATGTTTAGCCTTGACGCTGTACTAGCCTAAACATAGGTGTGAAAGAGCGACAGAATGCGATCAAAGATCGGATCACCAGATCGGGTCGTTAAGATGGCTTGAATGAGTTGAAAGAATCGAGTGTCGGGGTTTTGATCGCTCTCGATGGTTTTGCTGGCGGGATAAAAGGAGACATCATCGGTGCGCAGTTCGTTGGTGGTTCCGGTTTGCCAACGATCGCCTTTTCGATACCAAGAGAGCGATCGCCCCCGCAGCGTGACCTGAAACCACTCAATTTCTGTGCCACGACGTTCCACAAACACATCAAAATAGGGTTCGCCACCCTGATACCAAACTCGCTCAATCCCCGCCCCCCCTTCACGGTTTAACAAGGTCTGATCGATTTTGCGAAGGGACTGACCTAATGCAGTAATTTCGGCCTGTTCCATTAATTAAAATACTCGTGTTGAACTTCCATCAATTCTAAACCGCTGCTTCCCCAGATATGACCCCGCCGTGACAGATTGAAATCTGAAACGGAGCGCGACGGCTCCGCTTGCCCTGAGCCGCTGAGAATGCGTCGGGTGCGATCGCTCTACCCTGTGCCCCTTTGCAGATTGATCGCGGCGTTGGGATGCGTCAAGTGTTACCCCCATCGGAGTCCGGGAACTCAGGGGGGGCGAGCGATCGCGTTTGCTCCAACTCAATCAATTCCACATGGCCACTAAACACAAACCATTGCACCGTATCGGGATGGGTCGCAAAGGGGGCATGATCAAAGGTGAGTTGAAGATGGAACTGTTCCGCTAGACAATAACGCGCCACATTCAATTCTTGACCCTGCTGCACCGATACTTTGGCCTCGGCCGATAGCACGCCCGACTGTTGCACGGAACGTTTAAACACAGTATCGATGAGGACACGCAATTTAGCCGCCATAGTCGTGGATTCATTCTCCCAGATCGCGTAGGACTGCCCTTTGTTGTACACGATTTTGGGGGCACATTTCTAACTCACCCCTAGCCGGTGATTTTTTCGTAGATGGCGAGATATTGGCGGGCCTCTTCGTCGGGCCAAAATCGGGTTTCCACGGTGCGGCGGGCGTTGGTGGCGAGGGCTAAGGATAGATCATCCAATAGCGGACAGATGCACTCCGCCCCGATCCACTCCGCCCATCACTCTCAAACCACCCTTAAACAATACCCATTTTTTACACCCCCACAAAGCGTCATCCCCTAAAATCAAGGGGTATTCTCGTGTGGCTCAACAGGTGTCTAAGGGTATGATGCGACGATCATCGCGTAATAGTTTGGGTTTATTCATCCTGCTGGGTTTGGTGGGCTGTGCGCAAGGACGGGAAGAACCACCGGAGCGTGAGGCGTTATTGGCGCAAATTCAGCCGAGTGTGGTGCGGATTTCCTATGGCGACACGGATGGGCAGGGGACGGGTTTCATTATTGATGGGGAGCCGGGGGTTTGCACGGTGGCGACGGCGGCTCATGTGGTCAAGCCCAGCAATTTGATTGCTATTTCGACCCACGATTCGGACATCGTTAACCAAGGGCCAATCCCCGCTAAGGCGGTGCAGATGTCGGAGGATCTGGATCTGGCGAT
>NZ_JAQMTY010000226.1 GCF_028330765.1 Spirulina subsalsa CS-330
CAGGATAAATCAATGGCGTTAGTCGTTGAGCCTAGCAACCCTCTGCAACTCTCGTTGTTTGAGTGGATAAATGGTCAGGTAACTGGCTGTTCAGAATCCCCCACTATAGCCCGTAGGGTTTAGTGGGGGAGTATGTCAAGAAGTTGAATTCAGCGACGATGATGGGCAAACCTACGCAATGCTACCCCTGCACACCGACCAACTGATCAAACTGCATTACAAACCTACCGATTTCACAGATACAGCCATGACAAGCAATATTCATCAACACGGCCAAGGCGATAATTTTGCAGGGGACAAAGTGATGCGGGATAAAATCGGCACACAGATTTCAAGCTCCAATATTGCCAATGTGGTCAATGAAAATAAAGACAACGCCCAAGTTACCGCCAGCCACTTCAGCCAAACCACCGGGGCCAGCCCCGAAGAACTCTTACAACTGATCGCCGCACTGCGCCAAAACCTCGCCCAATTTCCTGCCGAACATCAAGAAGATATCGAAATTGACCTCGAAGATGTCGAGGCCGAAATCCACAAGCCCGCTGAACAACGCAATCTCTCTCGCCTGAAAAAACGCCTCATTGCCCTGGGGAGTGCCGCCCTGCTCGTTTCGAGCCAAGCCCCCAGCGTGGTCGAACAAACCAGCGCTTTTATCGATAATGTGACTGAACTTAGCACCAAAGTGGGGATTGAGTTGCCCTTGCCCCCTGCTGCTCACCAGCCTTAAGGATGGGTCGTGCAAGTTCAGGATGGGATGGCGGTTAGACGATCGCCTCTAACGATCGCACCATTTCCGCTTCTCCTAACGCCCGGCCGATGAGGACGAGGCGGGTTTGGCGGGGTTCGTCGGGTTGCCAGCGGCGATCGTAAAAGGAGTCGAAGCGATTGCCCACCCCTTGCAAGACGAGGCGCATCGGCTTGTGGGGAACGGCGACAAAGCCTTTAATGCGATAGATTTCGTGCTGTTGAACGAGGGTTTGGAGATGCTCAATCAGGGCGACGGGGTCGAGGGGGCGATCGCTGACCCACTGCACCGCGTTGATTTCGTCATCATGATCATGCTCTTCTTCGTGATCGTGATGGCTGGGGCGTTGGTCGAGGTGTTCTTCAACGGCAGCGTTAAAACCGAGGAGCACGTTAGCATCAATGTGACCGTGGCCGCAGGGGACAATCTTCACCCCTGCTGGGATTTGGGATTGGAGCCAGGCTTGGGTTTTGGTGGCTGTGGCGGTATCAACGCGATCGGTTTTCGTCAACAGCACCAGGTCAGCACAGGCGAGTTGATCTTCAAAGAGTTCTTCGATCGGGGTTTCGTGGTCGAGGTTGGGATCGGCTTGGCGTTGGGCTTCGAGGGCATCGAGATCCCCCACTAATGTCCCGGCGGCGAGGGCATCACAGTCTACGACGGTGATCACGCCGTCCACGGTGGCGGCGTTGCGGATGTCGTCCCAGCGGAAGGCTTGGATCAGGGGTTTGGGGAGGGCGAGGCCGGAGGTTTCCACGAGGATGCAGTCAAGGCGATCGCGCCGCTTCAACAATTCCTGCATCGTGGGATAAAACTCCTCTTGCACGGTGCAGCAGAGGCAACCATTCGTGAGTTCGACAATATTAGTTATCGGCTCATCCTCCTCATCGCACACCTGACACGATCGCAGCAGGTCGCCATCAATCCCCACCTCGCCAAATTCATTCACCAACACCGCAATGCGGCGGCCGTGATTGTTTTGGAGCAAGTGGCGAACTAGGGTCGTTTTGCCCGCACCGAGAAAACCAGTAATCACCGTCACAGGAATTTTATGCATCGTGAATTGAGAAATAAAGGATAGGTTGGATGGATTGTGCAGCGCAATAGAGACACAAAAGGGCATGATCTGCTCATGCCCTGCAAGGATTAGCGTACTTTGCGCGAGATTAACCGAGCACAGCCGACGAGAGGAAGGCTAAACCCACACCCGCCAAGGTAAAGCCGGCGAAGCGGAGCGGCAGGGCTTTGGTGGTATCAAGATTCTGCCAAAGTTGTCGGGCGGTGAGGGCGACACTGAGGGCGATCGCGCCTTGAATCGTCGCAAATCCCGCCAGATAGGCCATCAACGGAGTCATTTCTGCGCCGACGATCGCTTCTCCGTAGGCGTAGCCGTGGAAAATACCGGCCAGGGCAGCGATCGCCGCCACGGCCAACCATTGCAGCCGTTGAGGGATCGCCAATAAAACACCAACACCGAGCACCGAGGCAGCGATCGCGGTTTCCGCAAAGGGTAAATCCACCGCCTGTAAATGCATCCCAGTTCCGAGCATCGTCGTGATCATAAACGCCAAGGGAATCACCAAACCGCGCCGACCATAGAGGGCGGCCAACAAACCCGTTGCAATCACAACGGCAAAATGATCCACACCAATCACCGGATGGCCCAGGCCGGATAAAAATCCTGTGAAGGCCGTGGTGGGAGTTGTGCCCCCAAAGGGATGGTGGGCGTAGGCGGCTTGGCTTTTGAAGAGGAGGGCGATCGCGCCACAAAGACCCAAAATCCGCAACCGTTGCTGTATCTGACTCATCTAAATTATCTCCGACTGTTTCGCGCAGTCCTTAAAACACATTGAATTCTCAAAATACCAGACCATTTCCCTCATCGGCGGGCATCCTGACTAAGGGCCTAAAACCCATCACAGTTGCGCGACAGTGCTAGTTTTTCACTAGGCTTTCCCCTTCTCATCCGATCGCTGATCCCGACCAGAGCCGATTGAGTGTCATCACTGTAGCATAGTTGACCAATTTGTTAACTCTTTCAGTGATTTTGCGCCAATCTCTCCACTCTATTCGTAAGCTTGAAGAGGTGAATAATGAGTGTGTTTTGAGTGACGGACGATGTAATCCGGTGCAATGTTAGGACAGCGACCATAACACCATGATGAATGATGCAGTCGGAACGATTTTTGGCTTTTTGGGAGGCACGATTGTCTCTTGTGAGAACGGCTATCGCGTGTTAGAGCATCCTAATCCGAAGCGGGTGTACTGCCGATTGTCCGAGGCGAAATGGTTCTTGGCCTTGCGATGGTGCGAGCAATGCGCCCAGCCGGCGGGTATCCTCAACCATGAAGCGCAATTGGCGTTTTATAACGAGGCCTCGCTCCGGATTGGGGAAGATAATTTTTTGCCTGCTTACCATCGCCTTGCCCTCTTTCAAGAATGCCTGACGCTCCCCTTGGGGCAATCCTTTTTTCACTCCCTCACCCAGGGCAGTCAATCGAAGATCGTGCAGGTGATTGGCCTTGAGATTGATCCGCGTTTTGGTCGGGTCGCCTTGGTGCGATCGCTGTAGCGATCGC
>NZ_JAQMTY010000227.1 GCF_028330765.1 Spirulina subsalsa CS-330
CAATTAAAGGACTCGCTGTCGCTCGATTTGTTTGTTGGTGCAAATTCATCTCGCCACTAAAAGGCACGTCCGCCGTTACCTTCGGTAACTCTACTCGGACTCGCTTTATAGTGGGAGTCTTCTTTGCACATTTAAGATAAGCTTTTGAGTCATGAATTGTGTCCAAGAATATCACAGGGGAGTTTGGTGCGATCGCCCATCCTCCCCCACACAAAACTCCCCAACCACAGGGGCTGAGGAGTTTTATTGATCATTGGCCCATTCAACTAACGAACCCAAAATCGGATCTAGCAATCCTATTTGATTCATGAACAGGCAAGGGGCTTAAGCCCCTTGTTGATGAGGAGATCAGATCTCCGATTGATTGAGGATCGCTATAGCTAGGACAGCGAGGCTATCTATTCTTCCTCATTGCCGGCGGCTGAATCCACCGCCACTGTTTCCATCACTTCAGGTTCATCATCCACTAATACCTCATCCGCATCACCCTGCTGTTGTTGCAGCAGTTTTTGGCGATACTTTTCAGCCATCTCATCAGCCTTCTCAAAGACTAAATCACGGTTTTTGAGCATATCACCGGGTTCCGGTTCGAGTTGCTTCGTAGACAGAGAAATCCGTCCCCGTTCGGCATCCAGATCAATGATCATCACCTTCAGTTCATCATTCACCGCAAAGACACTGTGGGGCGTGTCAATGTGGTCATGGGAAATTTCTGAAATATGGAGCAAGCCACTGACCCCACCAATATCAATGAAGGCCCCGTAAGGTTTGATGCCGCGTACCATGCCGGTAACCACTTCACCCACTTGCAGACCGTTCATCTTCCGTTCCACAAGGGCGCGGCGATGGCTGAGAACAAGACGGTTCCGATCTTCATCCACTTCTAAGAACTTCAGCGGCAGATCTTGACCCACCAAGTCTTCTTTTGCTTGACGAGTGCTGATGTGAGAACCGGGAATAAAGCCGCGCAAACCTTCGATCCGAACCAACGCCCCGCCCCGGTTGGTGGCGAAAACATTGGAGCGAACGGTAGCATCCTCAGCTTGTAACTGACGAACCCGTTCCCAAGCCCGCAGATATTCAATCCGACGAATGGACAGGGTTAACTGACCATCTTCATTCTCATCAGTCAGAATAAAGAACTCTCGCGTTTCATCCGGTTGTAGCACTTCACTGGGATCATCGACGCGGTTGATCGACATCTCTTGAATGGGAATATAGGCGGCGGTTTTAGCGCCAATGTCGATTAATGCACCTCTGGGTTCCATGCTAAACACTGTCCCCGGTACGATATCTCCTGGGCTGAAGTGATAATCGTACTGATCGAGCAGTGCGGCAAAATCTTCGTGCGTAAAACCAATGTCTTTGTTACTAGCGGTGTTCTTCTGACTGACCATGTGTGTTAGTGTGTCCTAGCTTTTAACTCCGTGACGTTTCACTGCGACGGAATCACGATTGACATATTCCCCTGCGATCAACGGCATGGGATTTTGGGATGCTGGTGCAAGACGTGGATAAACCCGTCTGATTTGTCTCTCCCCCTCGACGATGCCCCGCCGAGTTGAAGGCGTTATTGCCGTCTAGAATACGGTGAAATTGAAGCTTCTGTATGCTCAAGTTAGGCCCGATCATACAGGAGTTGATACTTCAACTCCGAGTGTATCATTTTCTTGCAAATGCACAGGATTTATATTCTAGCCCAATCGGGACATTTCGATCCAATGGTGGTGGTGAAATTAGGGGCTGAATGGACTGCAATGGCTCAATGGGGGGTAAGGGGGGATGGGGTTTTGAGCCGTTTGGCATCTTGTTCGGCTTGGTGAATCTGGAGATGGCTGAGGGTGTCGATAAAGTCTTGAATGCCGGTGAATTGGCGATAGACGGAGGCAAAGCGCACGTAGGCAACTTCGTTTTCGTGGCGGAGGGTGGAGAGGACGAGGTCACCGATTGCGGCGCTGGTGGCTTCGCGGCGGCTGCGTTGTTGGAGTTGGCTTTCAAGATCCTCGACGATCGCTTCGAGGCGATCGTGGGACATGCCGGTTTTTTCGCAGGCTCGCATAATGCCCCGCAAGAGCTTCGAGTGGTCAAAGAGTTCCCGATGGCCATCCCGTTTAATCACTGTGATCGGGACGAATTCGATCCGTTCGTAGGTGGTGAAACGGTGCTTGCAATCCATACATTCTCGCCGTCGTCGAATGCTTTTCTCGCTGTCGGTGGAGCGGGATTCGAGGACACGGCTTTCAGTGTGATGGCAGTGGGGACATTGCATGGTGCTTGGGGTATCCCTGATCTTGAACACACACAACCACAGTAGGCTTTCACTTCCGGCTAGGAAAGCAGGGGCATACTGTGGTGTTGGGTCGTGTGTTGAGTTGCAAAACAGTGGATAACAAGAGAGGTTATCTAGGGTTGAGCGATCGCCTGAATTCAGTACAGTGATTGGGGGACTGAATCCTGATTCGATCAATTTTGGGGGTTATTTCTCAATTTTGGGGGGTTCACGGAAGGCGATCGCAAAGAACAATACGCCGATCATAGCCGCAAGAACCAAGATATATGCTACGCTTTCCATCTTAAATTGTTTAAAAAATACAGCTAGCTATTAGTTTAGCAGGAAATTGTCGGGAACCAAACGATTGAATTGAAAACAAAAGGGAGAGAAATGAGGTCATTTCTCTCCCTTTTCTTCACCGTTGCCAGGCGCGATCGCCCCTGACAACAGTCTCAAGCGTCTTAGGCTTCTTTTTTGATCCGAGTGGATTTATCACCCACTTTCGCAAATACACCCCATTCCACTTGTTCTTCAAGGTCAGCACCAACCCCCGCAAACACGTCGCGGTAGAGAGTACGAGACCCATGCCAAATGTGACCGAAGAAGAAGAGCAGGGCAAACACAGCGTGACCAAAGGTAAACCAGCCACGGGTCGAGGTACGGAAGACCCCATCCGATCCCAAGGTTTCCCGATCAAAGTTGAAGGGTTGACCCAATTGGGCTTTCCGGGCAAATTGCTTCACTTGTTGGGGGTCGGTGAAGGTTTGACCATCGAGAGACCCACCGTAGAAGCTGACTTCAACACCAGCTTGCTCAAAGCTGTATTGAGATTCTGCCCGTCGGAACGGAATATCCGCACGCACCACACCATCCGCATCGGTTAAGACCACGGGGAAGGTTTCAAAGAAGTTCGGGAGACGGCGCACGAAGAGTTGACGACCTTCGCTATCTTTGAAGACGGGGTGACCCAACCATTCTTGGGCAATACCGTCCCCGTTCACCATCGGCCCAACGCGGAAGAGACCACCTTTAGCGGGGCTGTTGCCCACGTAGTCGTAGAAGGCGAGTTTGTCGGGAATTTTCGACCAAGCTTCAGCGTAGGTTTCACCGTCAGCCAGGCTGGCTTCGATGCGGTTTTCGATTTCAGCTTGGAAGTACCCTTGATCCCATTGATAGCGGGTGGGGCCAAACAGTTCGATCGGGGTGGTGGCGCTGCCGTACCACATCGTTCCAGCCACCACGAAGGCAGCAAAGAAGACGGCGGCAATACTGCTCGACAGCACGGTTTCGATGTTCCCCATCCGCAGGGCTTTGTAGAGCCGTTCGGGGGGACGTACCGTGAGGTGGAACAGTCCGGCGATGATGCCGACAATACCCGCTGCAATGTGGTGAGCGACAACGCCCCCCGCGTTGAAGGGGTTAAAGCCGGCGGGGCCCCATTCTGGGGCGACGGGCTGGATATGCCCGGTCAGCCCGTAGGGGTCGGAGACCCACATCCCTGGCCCGAAGAGGCCGGTGAGGTGGAATGCACCAAAGCCGAAGCAGAGTAAGCCGGACAAGAATAAGTGAATCCCAAACATTTTGGGCAAGTCGAGGGCGGGTTCGCCGGTGCGGGAGTCGATAAAGAGTTCGAGATCCCAATAGACCCAGTGCCAGCAGGCAGCGAGGAATAGTAAACCGGAGAGAACGATGTGAGCGATCGCCACCCCTTCAATGGACCAGAAACCCGGATCAACATAGGGTTCGCCGGTAACGTTCCAGCCGCCCCATGAGGACGTTACACCGAGTCGCGCTAAGAACGGCATCACGAACATCCCTTGCCGCCACATCGGGTTGAGGACGGGATCACTGGGATCAAAGATGGCGAGTTCGTAAAGTGCCATGGAACCGGCCCAACCCGCAACGAGGGCCGTGTGCATTAAATGCACAGAAATGAGCCGCCCCGGATCGTTTAGGACGACTGTATGTACTCTGTACCAAGGTAGTCCCATCGACTACGCTCCTCCTATTGAAAATAGTGTCTAGTCAGATTTTGTTTTTAACTGAAGCTTGAGCAGCTATCGGCCGAAATCGTCTCAAACGAAAGACTTCAAGCGTTTAGTCTGCCAAACTACGGACAAAGCTGAAAGTTGTTTAAAGAAGTGTAAACGATTGTGAGAGGGAATCGCAAGGTGATTTTAAGGGATTAAGCGTGCTGAAGAAGAGTACGGGATATCAGGGCTTAGGGGGAGTGGCGGGGGAAGCGCGATCGCCCTCTCACTCCCATCCCCCAACGCTGACCCAAAACCGCGCCCAGTTTCACCCCTGAATGCCTCCATACCCTAGGGGCGCAACAGACTCTCCGCCGTGGTCAGCCGATGAATGACCTGATCCGCATCCATCAGCCGCTTCAGCATGACCTGACCAATGGTCGCCGCCGCCGGGTGAGCCGGTTCCGGACGCACCTCCAACATCAAAACCGCCTCTTCTGCCTCGTAGAGCCACAGGGTTTCCCCCTGCTCCACTAAACCCAGGTTGAGCCGTTGAATCTTGGGTTTTCGCCGCCAAGTGGCTTCATTCCAAATTCCGCCGAACTCCCACACTCGACCCACTAGCCATCCTTCCGATAGAAAAAAATAACGAGTCATCGTTCTAGTACCTCACCATGAATCAACACGTCAGCCTGCGGAATTCCCTTGATCTCGCCCCCCTCAACCATTACCGCAGCCCCAATTGCGCTGAGGATGATTTTTTTGCCGCGAAACCGTTAAAACTTTCTAAAAAGAATCTATCTATCACGCGGATCGTCCGTAGCCTAACGTCATAGAATACCAGTAACCTACTCCTCGGCTCTTGGGGAATGGCATGGTACTGCGAACACAGAGGAACAGATAATGGGGCAACTGGATAGATCATCGGACTTACATGCTGACTCACCAGAAACAACAGATCAGAGCCTTTCGTCTCTTACCCAAGAGCTAGAGAATCTTAAGCACAGTCTCGTGATGCAGCTCAAGCAGGAAATCAATCAACTGCAAGAGCGCAAAACTGAACTCATCAACGAGACATTGACCCTAGAGCGCCAGCGAGACGAGCAGATCAAGCAACAGCAAGCCATCTCGCAAGATCTCGCCCCCATGATTGCGGAGCAACTACTCGATTACATCCGGAGCCAATCCCACCCCAATGCTGCGCCACCGGGAACCCTGCCCAATGGGGCCCTCGACAACTACAACGATAATGCCTATCGCCTGATTAGCTCCCTCGATACCACCCTGCGCACCACCTTTCGCACCCTCCAGCAAGATCTCAACAGCTATCAAAGCACCCTGTCACAGCAGTTGGGGCAAATGTACAGCTTGGAGCAGCAAGGAGAGGCGATCCTCGAAGCGTTGGTGAGTCGGTTAAAAACAGAACTGCGGACAGATGGGACTCCGGACGGGGATGCCGCCACGGCCATTCAGCCCCCCCGCACCGTCGGCCAACCCGAAACGACCCAGACGACCCCAACGACCCAGACCGATCCTCAACCCCAAACCCCTGACCCTTCTAGCCGTACACCCTCTAGCCCTCCCCCCCCGAAAAAAGTCAAGTTTTCTACACTCCAACTGGGTTTCCTGTTGGTGATGTTTTCCTCCTTGGCGTTGTCGCTGCAAAATGTCGTCATTTCGATCATTTTGAACGAGTCGTCTCTATTTGGTGTGTTCAGCACTGGGGGCTATATTTCGCCGAGTTTTGGTAACTCCCTGATGATTCTGTTCATGCGGATGGTGGTGGTTGTGCCCTTAATGGCGGTGTTGGCACAGATTCTCTATCCCAATAGTTGGTCAGATATTCAGCGATTTCTCAAAGCGAAAGACTGGATCGGCTATGCCTATGTGACGGGGTGTGGATTTTTCCTCTTTGTCTCGTCGGCGTTGATTTATATGGCCCTGGGGGCATTGTCTCCGGGGGTGGCGTTGACGCTGTTTTTCATTTTCCCGATTGTGACGGTGTTGTGTTCCTGGCTCTTTTTTGGGGAGCAGCCCTCGATCGTGCGCTGGGGGGCAACCTTTACGGTGTTTTTAGGGGTGGTGTTGATTGCGTCTCCCGGTGGGGCAGCCACTGCCACTATGAGCACCGAAGGCATTGCCGCTGCCATTGGTGCGGGGGTGACGTTTGCCTTTCATGTGCTTTTGATTCAGGCCTGTACGAAACGACTGCATCCTGTGCCGTTTAGTGTGGTGAATTTCGTCGTGATTTTGATTTTCTCGGCGTTGAGCCTCTTTTTGCCCTTTACCCAAAGCACGATTAATGTTGATCCGGGGATGTGGCCGAATTTGATCATTAGTGGGTTTGTGTTGGGGGCGTTGACGCTGTTGAGCTATCTCTCGAATAATGTGGGGATTAGCTATATCGGGGCGGCGCGGGCTTCGATTTTCGGGGCTTCGGGGCCAGCCTTAACGTCGTTGTTGGCTTGGATTATGATTGGTCGGGATATGAGTTCGATGCAGTTGGTGGGGATGGTGATTGTGTCCCTGGGCGTGCTGGGGCAGAACTTGGAGCGTTTTTTGAAAAAACCGGCGAAGTGAGGTGAACTGATGGCCAGTGCAGAATTTGACGGTGCGGTGCGGTGGACACCGGCGGCTCGTCAGAAATTGAATAATATTCCGTATTTTGTGCGATCGCAGGCTCGACAACGGATCGAAGCGTTGACCCGTGAAACTGAGGATGGCATCGTGACTGAGGCGATCGTGGAGCAGGCGCGGCTGGAATTTGGGCAGTGAGATTGCAGGATGAAGCGCGATCGCTTCACAATAGAGTAAAGAACTGTAAATTTTCTGACGGCTCTCAAAACGCTTATGTTGACCCTCGATTCTGCCCCCCACCCTGCCCATGACCCCCTCGCCCTCGATTGTGATCTAGCCATCATCGGGGGGGGAATTGTGGGCGCAACGTTAGCGGCGGCGCTTCAGGGGTCGGGCTTGCGGATTTGTCTGTTCGAGGCGAATTCCCTCACGGGCTTAAAACAGCGTCAACGGGCCTATGCGGTGTCGCTCCTGTCGAGCCAAATTTTCAGCGGGATCGGGATTTGGGAAAAAATCGCCCCGCAGATCGCTCCCTTTCGGCGGATTCAACTGTCCGATGCGGACTATGGGCGGACGGTGGGTTTTGGGCCGGAGGATGTGGGCTTGCTCGCCTTGGGTTATGTGGCAGAACATCAGGTATTGACGGCAGAGCTTCAGGCGTTTCTGGCTGCCTCGCCCCAGGTGCAATGGCGATGTGAGTCCCAAGTGACCCAGGTTGAACCCGGAACTGATTACACCGTGGTGCATTACCGCCAGGGGGAAGAGGCGAAACAGGTGAAAACGCGGTTAGTGGTCGGGGCGGATGGGGCGCGATCGCCCATTCGCCAACAGGCGCAGATTCACACCAAAGGCTGGAAATACTGGCAGTCCTGCGTTACCTTCACGATTCGCCACCAAAACCCCAGTAACGACACCGCCTACGAACGCTTTTGGTATGACGGGCCGATGGGGGTGCTGCCCCTGCCGGGGAATCGCTGCCAAGTGGTCTGGACGGCTCCCCATGCCGAAGCTAAGGCCCTGCAAGCCTTGGAGCCGGATCGCTTTTTACACCGCTTTGCCGAACGGACGCAGCATAGTTTTACCGGGTTGGAGGTGATTAGCGATCGCTTCCTCTTTCCCGTGCAGTTGATGCAGAGCGATCGCTACAGTCAGCCCCGCCTCGCCCTGATCGGGGATGCCGCCCACTGTTGCCATCCCGTCGGCGGCCAAGGCTTAAACCTCGGCATCCGCGACGCTGCCGCCCTCGCCGAAGTCCTCACCACCGCCCACCGTAACGGCGAAGACCTCGGCTCTCCCGCCGTCCTCAACCGCTACGAACGGTGGCGCAAACCAGAAAATTGGGTCATTCTCGCCTTTACCGATTTTCTCGATCGCTTCTTTTCCAATCGCATCGCGCCCATCGTCGCCCTCCGTCGTCTCGGCCTCTGGGTGCTCCATCTCATTTATCCGGCGAAAATCCTCGCCCTCCGCCTGATGACCGGACTCCTTGGCCGGATGCCCAAGATCGCCCAATCGGGTCAATAACGCCCGATCCCCATGGCTCAAAGGGTCAAAAACCTGCAAGGATTAATCCCTTTTTCGGAGTTGGTTTGGGTCGTTGATTAGCGGTATTGTGCAAAGAGATAGTATTTGTCTCCATGACCTCTTTATGATTGCCTCCTCACACACGCCGGTCAGTGCCAATCTGACCATCACCCATCTCGATACCACACCCGCCAGCGAAATCACCCCCGCCGGTCAAGATGTGATTGCAGGTCTCAGCCAACCTCAAAAAACCCTGCCGCCTCGCTATTTCTATGATGAACGCGGCTCACAACTGTTTGAACAGATTTGTAGCACGCCGGAATATTACCCCACCCGTACTGAGGCGGGCATCTTGCGTCGGTATGCCCATGATTTGGCCCAACGGACGGGCATCTGTGAGCTAGTGGAATTGGGCAGCGGCAGTTCTACGAAAACCCGCTACATTCTCAGTGCCTATGATCAATTGGATGCGCCGTTTTACTACGTGCCCATTGATGTCAGTCAAGAAATTCTCGTAGCCAGTGCCGAGCAATTGCTCCAGGACTATCCGCGTTTGCAGGTGCAGGGGCTGGTGGGAACCTATGAACAGGCGATCGCCCATTTACCAGAATCCCCCGTCGGATCGCGGCTGGTGATTTTTCTGGGTAGTACCTTGGGGAATTTTTCGGCGGCGGATTGCGATCGCTTCTTTGTTGAGTTAGATAACGCCCTTAACCCCGGTGATTATGTGCTCTTAGGGGTGGATCTGCAAAAACCCAAGGAGATTTTAGAGGCGGCCTATAACGACGCGGCAGGGATAACGGCAGCGTTTAACATCAATATGTTGGCCCATCTCAATGGGCGGTTTGGGGGCAATTTTGACCTCGACCAGTTTACCCATCGCGCCCTGTATAACGAAGCGGCGGGCCAGATGGAAATGTATTTGGATAGTCAGCGATCGCAAACCGTCCACCTCCGCGATCTGGATTTCACCATCAACATTGCGGCGGGGGAAAGTCTCCACACAGAAATTTCGCGCAAATTCAACCTCGACCACCTCCACGCCGATCTCCAACGCCACCACCTCACCCCCCGCCAAGTCTGGACGGATGATCAGCAGTGGTTTGGCCTCGTCCTCTGTCAGCGGTAATCCTGAGAGGGCTATGGCTGAGGGGAGTTATTCGCGTCGCGTCTCCGGAGGCGATCGCCCCCCTTCCCCAGGCTCAGGGTTCGATGGTGTTAAGAATCCGTACAACCTGATCAAAACCATCGCAGAAACAGGCTAGCCTCAATCATTACTGATGCTGTCGCCGCGATTTTTTTCAGATGCTAAACCGTCGTAATTTCCTTAACACCGCTGCCCTCACCACCACCGCCAGTCTGGTGGCCTGTAGTCAAGGGGCGACCTCCTCCACTTCTGCCACCGCTGAAGATAGCCTCCCCCGCGTGGAGTGGCGCATGGCCACCAGTTGGCCCCAGTCCCTCGATACGATTTTTGGGGGGGCGACAACGGTGTGCGATCGCATCCGTGAAGCCACCGGGGGACGCTTCGACATTACCCCCTTCGCCGCCGGGGAAATCGTCGGCGGTCTCGAAGTCATGGATGCGGTGCAAAATGGAGCCGTGGAATGTGGCCACACCGCCGACTATTACTACATTGGCAAAAGTGCCGCCCTCGCCTTTGGGGCCAGCGTCCCCTTTGGCCTCACCGCCCAACAGCAAAACGCCTGGCTCTACTTCGGCGGCGGCTTAGAACTCATCCAAAACATCTACGCCGATTTCAACATCATCAACTTCCCGGCGGGGAATACTGGCGCTCAAATGGGAGGCTGGTACAAAACAGAAATTCAATCCGTGGCTGACCTCAACGGCCTCAAAATGCGGATTCCTGGTTTAGGGGGAAAAGTAATGGCGAAATTGGGGGTAAATGTGCAGGTGTTGCCGGGGGGCGATACCTTTGTGGCGTTGGATCGAGGCGCGATCGATGCGGCGGAATGGGTGGGCCCCTACGATGATGAAAAATTAGGACTCCATCAGGCCGCGAAATTCTACTATTACCCCGGCTGGTGGGAACCCGGCCCGACCTTGGATTTACTAATCAGCCGCGCCGCCTGGGACAAACTCCCCCCCGAATATCAAGCCATTCTCCAAGCCGCCGCCAAGGAAGCCAACCTCACCATGTTGGCCCAATACGACAGCCTCAACCGTGCCGCGTTGATTCGTCTCCAAGGGGAGGGCGTGCAACTACGCACCTACAGCCCTGAAATTCTCGCCGCTGCCCAAACCGCCACCCAGGAATTATTTGAGGAAAGCAGCGCCGAGGATGAAACCTTCCGCACGGTGTATGAGCAGTGGGAGCAGTTCCGGCAAGAGGTGGTGGCCTGGAATGCGATTAATGAGTTGAGCTTTACTCGCTTCGTCGCCCCGGAAAGCTAGACGATAGTGAGTTAGCGCGTGGTTGTCGTATTATGGCACAGCTAAACTAGTGCTTTATTGTAGTGTCGTGGCACGTCTTAAGTTATGCAATGGCTGCGATCGCTGAAATATCTGTGCTTGGTGCGTTACGCTTCGCTAACAGCACCCTACTTAATGCCTTACTTTAGCCGTGTCAATCTAGTAGGGTGGGTTAGGCGGCTAGAATATTAGGCTATAACTGCAATCTAACAATCCGCCGTAACCCACCCATTTAAAGGGACAGCAGCAAGTTAGGCGGCAGCGAGCGAGAAGCTCGCACGACAGAGCCTCTGGCTTGCTCCCGATCGCACCCTTCGCTATTGCTCACCGTCAAAACTGCATCCAGCAAAATCGGTGATGTCGGTGAGGCTGGCCATGTAGCCTAAGAGGCGCGGGCATCGATCCACGAGGCGGTTAAAGCGTTTGCGGGAGAGGGAGAGGAGGCTACAGTCGGTGCTGGCGATCGCACTAAATTGCACCCTGGCATCTTCCCACAGGCCGATCGCGCCAAACCCTTCCCCCTGGGTCAAAATACAAGCGTGTTCTTTGAGCAACACATCGCCGTCGTAGATTAGATAGAACTTTTGGAGGCGATCGCCCGGTGAGCAGATCACCTCGCCCGCCTGAAAATCGTGCTGATTAAACCCCACATTCACGGTTTCGAGTTCGTCTAAGGTCAAGCGACCCAACCACGACTGGGTTTTTAAAAACAAAAGTTGCGTGAGAAACCAATCATGCTCCGGAATGCGAGTCTGTTGGCCACTGTGGAGGGACTCCGCGAGGCGTTGGACGAGGGGGTGAGGGTCACTACAGAGGGGGAGGGGAACCGGGTCGCCGCCGTGGGAAAGGATCAGGAAACCACTGAGGCGCAGCCAAGGATCATCCGCATTGAGGAGTTCTTGTACGAGGATGGAGCGTTTGGTGAGCAGGTTGGCGGCGGGTTGGGGGGCAATGGGGTCATCGGTTTCGAGGAGATGGATGATCGGGACGATGAAGCGGCGCAACGAGCTAGCGGCGAGGGTTTCGATCGCATTGGCCCGACGGCGGCGATCGCGGGTGTGCAGAGCCTGCTCCAGTTGCGGCAGGAGATGGTTGCGATCCATCGCCCGGAGAACAGCAAAGACGCGATTGATAATGCGCTGCTGGGCATCGAGGAGAATCGCCCGCACGATCTGCCACAGGGGGGAATCGCTGGGCAGTTGTATCAGCCATTGTTCGATTTGGACGGCGCGTTGGTAATCGGGGCGGAGAAAATGATAGAGGGTGTCGGTGGCTTGGCGGGTATTGATCCGACCGATGGCCGCGATCGCCGCTTCCACCACCTCAAACCGTCGCGACGCGAGATACACCTTGCTCACCCGCAGGCTTTTGTTGCCATAGTTTCCCAACGCTTGCGCCGCCCAGAGCCGCACGGAGAGATAGGGACTTTCTAGCCCCACCGCCACATCCAAGAGCAAGCGCGGATTTTGCAACACACCCACGAGTTGGAGCGCGATCGCCCGCACCAGGGGATCAAAGGTCGTGAGTTCGCGCTCCACTAACTTCACCAAAGCCGTTTCCCCCGGCCGGGCCAACCGTGCCAAGGTTTCCAACCCAGCCCGTACCACCTCCACCGACCCATCTTGTAACAGATGCTGCACCATCGGAATCAGACGATGATCCCGTGCGCCCCGAATGGCCCGAATCATCTGTAACCGATCCTCGGAGGTTAACGGCAGCGTCGTCCAAATTTGGGAGCAATGGTGTTGAAGGGAGGTCTCGGCGGGGTGGAAGAGTTGAGCGGCGATACAGGTGAGGCCTTGGGTGATGGGGTCGTCATGGTCTGCGAGGAGGCGCTGAATTTGGAGGGCGGCGAGGGGAGTCCGCCGGGTGATCAGGGCTTCGAGACTGAGCGATCGCACCTGAGGCTGCTCACTGTCGAGATGGCAATGGAGATAATGGGTCAAGGTGGGGTGAGGGTTCCGCGCCAAAAACCGGATCAAATGCCGCTGTAATACAGGATCATCGGTGGTCAGAAGGGGATCAATGTCCGGGAAACAGTTTTGGGGGTTTTTCAGTTGGGTGGCGAGACTCAAGCCCAAGACTTGGGATTGACGCTCCTCGCTACGCAGGAGGGTATCCACTTGGCTGTTGTACTGCGTCGAAAGTCGGGCCAACCCGTCGCGTACCTGTTCCCATTGCACCGTCCCCGTTTGCAACATCCGCAGCAGCGATCGCACATAACTCCGCCCCATCCCGTAGCGCACCCCCACAAACACCCCACTCAACCCCATGCCAACATAGGCAATTTGGGTTAAGCTCAGGCCCCGCTGGGCCGCCGCCAACACCAGACCCGCCACCGCCAACCCCATCGCATAGGCCAACCCATTACTCATCGCCCGCACTTGCCCCACCCACCCGTAGGGCACAGCATTGTAATTCAAAGAATGGATCGGTTGATTGAGACTGTCATCCAACCCATCATTGGTGAGGTTTGCCCACACCGCCCAGGGGAGCGAGAGAGACCGGCCTAAGCCGGTAAAGGCGATCAGAGTGGCCAGCGGATAGACCAGATTCATCATTCCCACCCCGAACCAGCGCAACAGGGGCCGCGTCAGGCAATAGAGCACCACGAAGGGGATGATATTGTTCACCATCCGGAGCGTGCCGAGGAACTGGGTGAGTTGTTCGCGATCGCCAAAGGTCTGCATATAGACCGCGAAGTAAATATATTCCCCAATGCAGTAGAGGAGAATAAACAAAAACGTACTCGCCGCCAGAAAAAACACGATGGGATAACTGGGTAAGGTGGCCCAGGTTAACGGCAGTGAGGGGGGAGCGGCTTCATCTTCCGGAGTTGAAGCGGTCAGGGGCGTGAGCGATCGCTCCACCCCCCACAACTGGCCCCACAGCAGCCCCGCCAACACCGGCAACACCCAAAGCAAATTAGGGGTGCTCAACCAACGGGCTAGCCCCGTCGCCAACCCCCCACCCAATAGGCCCCCCACCGCCATCGCCATCCGCAACGCCGCCGCATAGCGATTCCAATCCAAACTCGTAAAATAGTCCGTCACCAAACTCGGCAACATCACCTCCAACATCAAAATCCATTGAATATAGAGGCCCACATAGAGCAGGTAGTAGGTCACGGGAGGATACAGCCCCAACCCCAACCGCAGCAGCACCGTGAACGCGATCGCCACCCACACGATCCGCCGAAACAAGCGCGGCCGATGCACCTGATCCACAATTCGCGCCAACCCCAAATAGATCGGCACCGACACCCCCCCCATCACCACATAGGCCAACGGCAGCCCCGTCGTCCCCACCACCGTTAAAAACAACGCACTCCCCACCACCAACCCCATAATGCTCAGAGCCGTCGTCGTCACCGACACCAGCAACAACTGCATCAAGGTGCGCTGCTGTTCCGTCACCCCCAGGGAGCGATACCAGTCCTGAATGATCACGGTTCTATGCCGCATCGGATGGGGGACTGACCCCATGACCGAGCACCCGATACACCTGTTTTTGTAAAAAGATCTGGACTAAGTCAAAATTCAGACGGCCTTTATCGGCCTCTTCCCCTAAGACCTTCACAACGATGTGTAAAGGCAGGGGACGTTTATAGGGGCGATCCGCAGCGGTGAGGGCATCGTAAATATCAGCGATCGTCATCATCTGGGTTTGAATGGGGATTTGATCGCCTTTGAGTCCTTGGGGGTAGCCGCTGCCGTCGAGTTTTTCATGGTGACCGTAGGCAATGATCGGCACGGATTTTAACTGTTTCGTCCAAGGGATTTGCTTGAGAAATTCGTAGGAATAGGTGACATGGGCTTGAATGACCTGCCATTCCATTTGGGTGAGATTACCCGTGGGCAGCATTAACTGCTCAATTTCCTGGGGGGTGAGGAGGGGTTGTAGTTCGCCGTTCACGTCGCGGTATTTGTATTCGGCGAGGGCGGTGAGGTCGGCTAATACATCATCGGCCAGGGCTTCAAAGCGTTTGTTGGAGAGGGCTTCGGGTTCATTGAGTTCCCACAGCAGAGCTTGGTATTGGTGTAACGTTGCGATCGCCCGTTCCAGTTGCTGATCCAACCCCTTGAGATGGTCACAATGGGCGCAGGGTTGGCCCGCGTGATGGCCATGGCTGGCATGGTTGACAAGATAGGCATATTTCGCTTCGGCGCATTCGAGTTGTAGGGTGCGCTGGGCCACCGCAAAGCGTTGTTGAATCACCGCCAGTTGTTCCGGATAGAGCTTTTTCCGTTTGTTGAGAATCGCTTCAGGTACGCCCACTTTCCCGAAGTCATGGAGCAAGGAGGCATAGCGGATTTCTTGGATCTGACGGTGATCAAATTGCAGCCGACCCAACGGCCCCCCTTTCACATCGCTGATCGTGTGGGCGAGGGCAACGGTGAGATCCGCCACCCGCTCAGAATGGCCCGAGGTGGTGGGATCACGGGATTCAATCACCTGGACTGAGGCTTTCACGAACCCTTCAAACAGATGCTCAATATTGTTTTGGAGGGTGTTGCGTTCGATGGAAATAGCGGCTTGGGAGGCGAGCGATCGCACAATGCGCTCTTCCCACACGGAATAGGACTGCGTCACATGGAGCGTGTTATCCGGCGTGAGTTTAATCGTGGCATCTAGTTTACGGTTAATGAGTTGCAACACCCCGATGGTCTCGCCGGTATTGTCTTGCATCGGCAACACCAACACAGAACAGGTGCGATAGTCAAAATCCTGGTCGAAGTTGCGATCGAGGGTGTAGGGTAAGCCGGGCGGAATCGTTTGCGCGTCGGGAATATTTAACGTGCGTCCGGTGAGGGCCACATAGCCCGCCAAGCTGTGGGGGGTAATCGGAATCGCAAACTCCCGCAGCGGCACATGGGGAATGGAATCATTTTGAGCAACTTTAAACAGCAGGCAGGTGCTATCATCATCCATTCGTTCAACAAGAAAGACGCTCCCGGCATCACTACAGGTGATCTCGCGGCTCTTGGTGAGAATGAAGGCTAAGAGTTCTTCGAGATCCTGCGCGACCGATAGGGCACTGCCAATGGACAATAGTTTTTCTACTAACTCAATGCGATCGCCTGAAATAACTGACAGGTCTGACCCTGAACTGTGCGATACATGAGAAGTCATGACAGTTAATGAGGAATGAATGAAAAAAACAATGCAACTATATTCTCAAGGATAGTACCCTAGCAGCCGATGGAGATGGGGAACGATACTAATTGTATCGAGTTCGATCCAGATTGTTGGCGGTGGTAATTTCTTGCCACGATGGAATAATCGCGGGGACTCCTTGATCGGTAAAATTGACCTGACATTGAGGGGGTTGAGGGGATGAATCGTAAGCGATGGCGGCGGATCTTGATTGGGGAATGGTCGTGGGTGCGACTGGTGCGATCGCTGGTGCTGATCTATGCGATCGTTGCCCTCTATGTCTTCTTCCGAGCCGATGCGATGATCTTCGTCCCCGGCCCCGCGAGTTATCAGGATGATGCCCACAGTTTAAAACTGCCCGTCTCGCCCCAGGAGACCATCAGCGCCGTCTTTTACCCCAACCCCAACGCCACCTATACCCTGCTCTATTCCCACGGCAACGCCGAAGATCTCGGTGACATTGACCCCATTCTTCAGGAACTCGTGGCGGCGGGGTTTAACGTCTTGGCCTACGACTATCGCGGCTATGGAACGAGCGACGGCACACCCTCCGAAGCCCATACCTACGTTGATATCACCGCCGCCTATGATTACCTCACCCAAAAACGCGGGATTGAGGGCGATCGCATCCTCCTCCTCGGTCGTTCCGTCGGCGGTGGCCCCGCCGCTGATCTCGCCACCCGCGTTCCCGTGGCTGGCCTCATTCTCGAAAGTACCTTCACCACCGCGTTTCGCACCGTCATTCCTATCCCTATTTTTCCCTTTGAAAAATTTAACACGATCGCCAAACTTGCAGCGGTGAATTGTCCTGTTTTGGTGATCCATGGCACAGCGGATCAGACCATTCCCCTCGATCATGGTCAACAACTTTGGGCCGCCGCCCCTGATCCCAAACAATTCTTTTGGGTACAAGGAGCCGGGCACAATGATTTGATCTGGGTCGCCGGTTCCGCCTACAGAAAAACCCTCCAGGATTTTACCGAAGAGCTTGAAGAGCGTAGTCTAAAATAGAGGTTCAGCCAAGATAAATTCTGGGACAGATTGATAGTTACTGGGAAATTATACCCGATGGGATTCTCACTATCCTTAGGGAACGACCCAGATCTTTAGACGGTTAAACTGGGGTAGAGGTTGATCCGATACTCCGGCCAGCTAGTGGTCTGGGTTGGCTTGTTTGTCCGATTCAATCACTGAAAACCGTCTCCCATGCTCCACGGTTCTACCCTCACTCTTAATGTCAAACGTGAATACAGACCAGGGATCATTCATTGAGTTAACGGCTTGGGATTGCCTGCGATCGCCCCTGTGGATTGTGAATCCTGAAACAGCACGGATTCGCTGGGCCAATTCTGCCTGTTTTACTCTGATTGGCATCGAAGCACTCGACGCATTGACCCAATACCTCACCCCCTGCCATGAAGCCCTCGTCCGTCAGTGGCTTGCCTCACCCTCCCAACCGCCATGGGTGGTGACTCAATCCCTTGACCTCCCCGGCAAAGGGCCGGTGGCACTCACCCTCCAAGCCTCACCGTTGCCCTCAGCATTGGGGTCAGGATGGTTAGTGGAAGGGGTGGCGGCGATCCCCGTTCCCCTAGGGATTGTCGCGAATCAAGCTTTGTCTATCCTTGACCATAGCCCCGATGGCCTGCGGCTATATTATTTAAACGGTGAATTTCTCTGGCAAAATGCGATCGCTGCCCAACGGCATCCCGATCCCCAGTCTCTACCCGACGACTATGCCCACACACCAATTCTTCACGATCTCCTCGCACACCTCCAGACCAGCACCCCCTACTCCACAGAATTTGAACAAACTCTGCAAGCAGAATCCCGCTGGATTGCCCTGGATTTGACCATCATTCCCGGTCAAGACCCGGCCTATCCCCTCGCACTCATCCGCGAAAAAGACCGCACCGAGCATCACCAGCAAACCACAACGCAACAAAACCTCACCGCCAAGCTCACCTTTATGATCCAAGCCACAACGGACGGGTTTTGGGAATGGGATCTACGTCAGGATCATGTCCTGTGGTCAACGTCATTCTATCGGTTGCTGGGTCTTGATCAGGAGATGGAGCTTTCCTTTGATGTGGTGCAGGCATTAGTCCATCCCGATGATGCCGATCGCCATCAGCGAGTGGTGCAAGAGTATTTGCAAACCGGTGGACTGTATCAAATTGAGCTCCGGATGCGCCACCAGGAAGGGCATTATCTGTGGATTTTGGCCCAGGGCGCAAGTTTAAGGGATGGCGAACAGATTTTGGGCATGGCAGGGACGATTCAAAACATTACCGAGCAGAAGCGCCATGAGGCCCTCTTGATGGGACAAAAAAAAATCCTCCAAGCGATTGTGACGGATGTCCCCCTCACCAAAATTCTCACTGATTTAATTCTGGTGATTGAAAGTCAATTGTCTGACCTCCGGGGAGCCATCTTAATCTACGATCCGGCGAGCCATACCTTACAGAACGGGGTTGCTCCGAGTCTCTCGCCGGCCTATTCAGCAGCCATCAATGGGTTGCCGGTGGCGGAAAATCAGGGGTCTTGTGGTACGGCAGCCCATCGTCGTGAGCCGGTGATTGTGGCGGATATTGCCACCCATCCCGCCTGGGAAAACAGTCGCAAACTTGCCCTCAAATATGACTTGCAGGCTGCCTGGTCGATGCCAATCTTGACGGCGACGGGGGACTTGTTAGGGACGTTTTGTTTTTATGCCGCCACGCCTCGCCATCCCACCGTTGCCGAGCGGCAATTGTTGTGGGAAGCGACCCACCTGGCGGGGATTGCCCTCGAACGCCAACGGGCCAAATTTCAGCAACAAGAGTCAGAGCAGGCGTTACGCCAGAGTGAGCAGCGGTTTCGGCATTTGTTTGAGGAAGTGCCCTCAATTGCGGTGCAGGGGTATGACCGCGATCGCCGCGTCATTTTTTGGAATCGTGCCAGCGAAAAGCTCTACGGCTACAGCGCCGCCGAAGCTCTGGGGCAGCGGCTCGAAGACCTCTTAGGCTTACCCGATCAACGGGAGGTGTTAGTCGCATTTATGGACGACAGCTTCCAAAACCCTACGGTTCCCCGCAGTCAAGAAGTGCAACTGCGCACCAAAACCGGCGCAATCCTGACGGTCTATGCCAGTGCGGTGTTAATTCCCAATTTAACGGGAGAGTTGGAACTGTATTGCTTGGATGTGGATTATAGCGATCGCGCCCGGGCCGCCCAAGCCCTCCGCGAAAGCGAAGCCCGGGCCCGCGAAACCTCCCAAATGCTCACCCACTTTAGCCGCAACCTCAAAGAACTCCACCGCCTCAGCACCCACTCCTATAACCGCTTTGCCGAACTCTGTAAGGCTTACCTGACGGCCGGGTGTCAACTATTAAATTTGCCCGTGGGTATGATTCTGCAAATTCAAGGCGGCCACTGTCACCTGGACTCTTTTCAGACCGAGCAGCCCAGCTTGAGCGTGGCAGTAGACGGCTTATTACCCCTCAGCCGCATCTATGAACAGGTCGTGATCTTTGAGCGTCGCACCCAGATCAGTACAACCGCTGAAACCGCAACGATCCACCCCTTGGCCCCGCATCTTCCCATCGCGACTTGCATTAGCACCCCCATCCAAATTGAAACGGGAATCTATGGGATCTTGAGCTTTGCCAGTCCTGTCCCGCGTCAGTCGCCGTTTATGGATCATGAGCAGGAGATTCTCGAACTGATGGCGCGGGATTTGGGGCGGTTCATCATGACCTATCGCAGCGAACTCCATCGCCAATCGGTGGAATCGGCGCTGCGCCATAGTGAAATGAAATACCGCAGTATTTTTGAAAATATTAACCAGGGCATTTTTCAAACCACCCTAGAAGGACGCTATCTGGATGCCAATCCATTTTTAGCCCGGCTCTATGGCTATAGGTCTCCGATGGATTTGATTCGCAATTTAACGAATATTGGCCGTCAACTGTATGTGAACCCTTCCCGTCGCTGGGAGTTAATCCAAAAAACCCAGACCGATGGGATGATCTACCATGAAGAATCCCAGGTCTATCGGCGCGATCGCACAGTGATTTGGATTGCCGAAACCCAACGGGCCGTCTACGACAATAACGGCAATCTGCTCTATTTTGAAGGCACGGTGGAGGACATCACCGCCCGTCGCCACGCGGAAGCGGAACTCCACTACAACGCCTACCATGACCCATTAACCCAACTGCATAATCGCACCTGGTTTACAGAACAACTTCAGCAGGCGATCGCCGCCGCCCCCACCGAGGCAGCCTACCCCTACGCGGTGTTGTTCATTGACCTCGATCGCTTCAAAATCATTAACGATGGTCTGGGGCATATTGTCGGGGATCACCTCCTCAAAGCGGTTGCCCAACGCCTGCGCGACTCCCTCACCGCACCGGCTAAGTTAGCCCGCTTTGGGGGGGATGAATTTGCCGTTTTACTGGAAAACCTCGACCCGGAGGCGGTGAAAGCGATCGCCACCCATCTCGTGCAGCAGATGCAATGCCCGATCTGCCTTGACCAACGCACGTTTTCCGTCTGTGCCAGTATCGGCATTGTCTTTAGCGATACCGCCACCTACGAACGTCCCGATCAACTCCTGCGGGATGCCGACCTTGCCATGTACCGCGCCAAAGGCCAAGGGGGCAATAGCTACGCCTGTTTTGAACCGTCGATGTTCCCCCTCGCCCTCACCCGGTTGAACCTAGAGCACGACATCAAACGCGCCCTTGAGCTTCAAGAACTCCAACTCCACTATCAGCCGATCATGGATCTGAAAACCCATCGGGTCTACGGCTTTGAAGTGCTGTTGCGGTGGTGTCATGGTGAGCGGGGTTGGATTACCCCCGATGAATTTATTCCGGTGGCGGAGGAAACGGGGGAAATTCAAAGCATTGGCCTCTGGGTGCTAGAACAATCCTGCCGCCAGTTGGCCCAGTGGCGATCGCAGATCCCCGCCATGGCCGACCTCGTCCTCACGGTCAATGTCTCGCCCGTGCAGTTGAAATATAGCGATCTGGTCGATCGCATTCAACACCTTCTCGACCGTTTCCACCTACCTCCCACCCAGTTAAAACTAGAAATCACTGAAACCGGCTTTCTCGCCATGACCACCGTAGACTGTGCTATTTTCCAACAGATGCGCGATCTGGGCGTGGGTCTTTGCATTGATGACTTTGGGACGGGCTATTCCTCCTTGAGTCGTCTCCATACGTTACCGATCAGCACGATTAAAGTAGACCGCTCCTTTGTCAATGACATTGATACCGATGATGCGAAAGTGGTGATCGCCCAAACAATTATTGACCTGGCCCATAATATCGGCACGGATGTGGTGTCCGAAGGGATTGAAACCGAAGCCCAGCGCGATACCGTCCTGGCGTTGGGGTGTGAGTTGGGGCAGGGCTATTGGTTTTCCCGTCCGATGGATGCCGAACGGGCGGAGCGGTGGTTTTGCGATCGCCTCCCTTAACCCGGTCGTTGCCGCTGCCCATAGGCGATCAACCCCGTCAACAAGCCCGCCCCCAAGAGGTATTTAAACAGATCCGGAATCAGCGGTTGCGGTGAGAAAAACGCCTCAATCACCCCCGCCACGATCAACAACACCACCACCCCAAACAGCAGCCGCGCCGCTTCGCCCCCGTAATATTGCAACGCATCCCGCCGCCCATAGACCCCCGGCCAGAGCAACGCCCGCCCCAACAACAACCCCACCGCCCCCGCAACGAAAATGGCCGGCAGTTCTAAGGCTCCATGGGGGAGTACAAAAGCCCAAAACGGCATTGCTAAACCCTGTTGGGCGACGAGGGTGGCGGCTGTCCCCAATAAAATGCCATTGATCACGAGGATATACACCGTCAGCACCCCCGCCGCGATCCCCCCAGCGGCGACAGTGAAGGAAACCCGCAAATTGTTGATCTTGACATACTCCCCCACTAAACCCTACGGGCTATAGTGGGGGATTCTGAACAGCCAGTTACCTGACCATTTATCCACTCAAACAACGAGAGTTGCAGAGGGTTGCTAGGCTCAACGACTAACGCCATTGATTTATCCTG
>NZ_JAQMTY010000228.1 GCF_028330765.1 Spirulina subsalsa CS-330
CTGTCGTTCTCGAAAAAGGTGGAGAACCACATTGGGGCGATATGGCTGTTCATCCATGAGTACAATCGGGGCATCAGAGAGAAGCTGGCGGAGCAAGATGCCCCTATCTTTTCCTCTAGCCTGCACTAAAATGCACTACCTCTTTTGGGTGATTTTGCCTTTAAATTGGGCGGCGATTTGGTGAATTGTCCAGTTGCCGGGGGTGGTGCGGAGTAGGTCACGGATGGCGGCAAGTTGGGCTTTGGGTTGGGTGGGCCATTTTTGCTGTTCGGCGGGTTCGATGATGGGTTTTTCGGGGGCGAGGATGCCTTCGAGTTCGGTTTGGGTGGCTTGGATTTGGTCGGGGGCTTGGTATTCGGGGCGCAACCATCGAATCAGGCCGTTGCGTTCTTCTTCGGCGCGTTGGGCGTTGAGGGCGACGAGGTTTTCTAGGATTTGTTCGTTGGTGATGGTGTGGGGCCAGCCGTAGGCATCAAGAACAGCGGTATCGAGTTCGTCGTGAATTTGTTTGAGGGTGGAGACGAGGGCGCGGTTATTGTAGTCGCGATCGCTGTCGGTGAATTGTTCGCCTTTGCGGAGTTTTTCGAGGAGGTTATACATTCCGGTGATGGTGATGTCGGGATAGTTCTCCTAGATTTATTCGTAGTGGCGATTGCAATGATTCGCTGAGATTGTGAATGACTTATTTTTATGTTTTGGTTGGGTCAGAAAAGAAATATACACAAAAAATGATACTCATAGTCCGTGGACTAATAAGCCTCATATGAGCATCATTAAACGGTATGAGCAAAGTGAAAGATAAGCGACTTGTTCGCTTAGGATCTAGGATTAGAGAAATACGCAAAGCAAAGGGGTTATCTCAAGAAGTCTTTGCCGATCAATGTAATCTAGACCGGACATATATAGGAGGTGTAGAGCGAGGAGAGCGTAATATCTCTTTCCTGAATCTTTACATTATTTCTTCCAATCTTGGCCTTTCTCTCTCAGAACTACTGATTAATATTTAGCTTGAGATGAAAATAGTTGAGGTTGTTGATGTGATTGAATCAAGTGATATTACAGGCTCTAGCTTATGGAAGAGAGGGTGGAAGGATATTGAAGATTCTATTCATGCAATTGATTGGCCCCATGGTTCGGGAACCTTTTCGCTTAATCCAGAAGGCAAACATGCTAACGGTGTGAAGCCCATCAAAGAACCTGCACTCAATTTATTAAAAGATCGTGGATGGAAAGTAGAAAGTTTGCCTTCTGAACTGTCAGGTGTAAAGATGGGAAATCTAGATGCACTATATAGTTCATCAGAGATAGAAAATATTGGGTTTGAATGGGAAACTGGCAATATTTCGTCGAGTCATAGAGCAATTAATAAGATGCTACATGCACTGTTAAAAGGTGGTCTAATTGCAGGAGTCTTAGTTGTACCATCACAAGCCATGCGAAGGTACATAACTGACCGAGTAGGAAACATTACTGAGTTGCGTGAATATTTCTACGTTTGGTCTCAAGTTTCAATCCGAAAAGGTTTACTGCGTATTGTCGCCGTAGAATATGACCAATTGGATCGAAGTGTTCCGTTGATTCCTAAAGGCACTGACGGAAGGGCTAGAAGGTAAAGTCATGGATTATTCTTCAACATAATCGTAGCTTGAATGTTGATAAACCTCTCTATTCGTAAGTCTTTCAATAATAACTTCACAGCTTTCAATCTCCACACCGACCCAATGCCTATGTTTTGATTCACATACAGAAAAAGTTGTACCAGATCCACCAAACGGATCGAGTACGAGATCGCCCGGATTTGTCGCCATATCAAGAACTCTCGATAATAGTTTAGTTGATAACTGATTACTTTTTCTCTTTTTACTTTTATATTTCCAATGCCGAACTGGAGTGATATCGCTCCATACATCGCTTAAGTTAACACCATTAGGATTCATGGACTTACGATGCCCGCCATAATCTTTTATCTCACCTCCACAGTGTCGGCAAACTTGAATTGGTGTTCGTATTTTCTTGAATGTCTTTGGTCTTTGTCCTTTGGAATAATACAAAAGACTATAGTGAGAGGGATATAGTCTTCCCTGGATTGGCATGCTCATTTTAATATCAATAGCAATCCAATGACGAAAATTCATGTCGAGCTGATCAAGATGATATCCTGCAAAAATATTCCATTTAGGCAAGTTATATATAAATATAGATCCCCCATCTTTCAAGATTCTCACACATTCAGATATCCAAGAATACATCCATGATAAATACTCCGTTTTTGAGCGTTCATCATCAACCTTAGATCCATAAGACTTACCTAAGTTAAATGGAGGATCAGCAAAAATCATATCCACACAACTAGAGTTCATTTTGTAAAGTATATTTAAGCAATCATCTTCAAAAAGAAGACCTTTACTTGTTGTGAAAAGTGGTTGAATTGGCTGACAAAAAATATGCTTGTAATTCCAAGTGACTTCTTGTTTGAAATGTAACGTCATTTGATCATGCATAAAGTTATATAACCAGCAATGAATTGATGCTGATGAGTATCATTCCCTCTCGGTTAATCTGTCAAGTTCATCACCCGCCAAAGCTCCTCAATCTCCGCTTGGAACACATCAGGGTTTGGAATCCAGCGATCGCGCAGCATTGCCGTAAACACCTCCCCCTTCAGCAACTCCACATCCTCCGCGAACATCGTAAAAATGCAGCGCATCAAAAAATTCGCCGACACCGAAGCCCCATGCCCCTGCTGCTCCAACCACCGCGACAACGTCGCCAACTCCGCCGCCACCTCCCGCGTCACCCGCGCCCGATACTTCTCCGGGTTGAGCGATTGCGGGTCAGTGAAAATCTTGACAAACTCATCAAAGATCTTCGGGTCGCTTAGATCCTTCAGGTTGACCCGCCGCCGCGCCCCATAGCTACCATACTCGCCACTAAACCCCTCCCAAATCTCAAAATGGGAGCCAAGATCACAGGTGATCAAAAACGGCGGCATCGACGACAGCATCCGATTGTAGGCATAGGACTTTGCTTGGTTAAACGCCTTCTGCATATTGTCGCGGTAGGTTTTCGTGCCCCGCTTCCCATGCCCCTTTCCCGACTCCGTGCTGCCCTGCTTCGCCTCAATTAAAAAGCAGCCCTCTTTATAGAAGTCCGCAAACCGCGTTGATTCCGCCGTATCGCTGCTGTAAAACTTGATATCCTTATCAAAACAATAGGGATCGCCCGGTACAGACCCCTTCGGCGGCGGCCCCTCCACCCCCAACGCCCCACAAAGATCGCCGAAAAACGTCTGATAATTCGCCCGTTCGTTTCCGGCTGAACCGAGCCACTTGTCTAAAAAGGTCTGAATCCGTTCTTGATCGGTACTGTTCATCATCTGCGACTGGCCGTGATGTTGATCGACTTAACGCACCATGCTACCGTGCTGCCTGATTTGCCTCGGTTAATGTAACGAAACGTGTGGAAAAATCTGGGTAGAAAGAGAACAAATAGACTATCTCTTAAGGATTGGTGATGCCTTGGTTCACCGATCGCACCCCACTGCCGCCGAAGGGTTCGCCGTAGCCACTCCAGTTAAAGTCTCCGATCTTGATCTGAAATGCCCCTAAACCCACAACGGGGTTGAATTGCACCGAAATATTATAGGTGCGGCGGCTGTATTCCAGGCTGTAGTTGGTGCTGATTTCTTGATTGGTGTCGAGGTTGATGGCGGATTGAATTCCGATGCGGAAGGGGCCGTAAATTTGCTGGGTGATGCCAAAGGAGAGGGTTTTGGAATCGGCGATGCGATCGAAGAGGAAGGGGGATTGATTATCAAAAACGGTTTGGCCATAGCCGAGGTTAAAGCCGGTGTAGTCCAACCAGGGGCGGGAAAAATGCCCAAATTGACCTTGGAGGCTGACGCTGCCGCTGATCGACTGTTGGCGATCGCCACTACTATAAAAACTTGACACCGCACTCAGGCCGGTACTCAAGCTCACAAAGGGCTGTACGGGGCGGTTGGTGTAGCGCAAGCCTTCCTCTGGGGTGGGGGGTAAGGTGTTCCCTTGCCAGAGGGTCAAGCCGCGACCGAGAAAGGTGGCAGCTTGATAACGAGTGAGGGTGATCCGGTTATTGCGGCGCACGGGAGCGAGGAGATCGGCGCGATCGCTGTCGGCATTAATGGTTTGCAATCCCCCTTGGTATCGCACCGTCACACCGCTATCACCGAGGACATAGGTGGGGGAGGTAAGGACGAGGCCGAGGCTACTTTGGACGGTTTGGAAACCGAGGGAGCCGTTGAAGAGGCGATCGCGATAGCTGTATTCTGCGGTGAGGCTGTGGGGTTTTTCGATCCAACCGATGAGACGTTGGAGGCGCACACTGGCCCGCAGTTCCGTTTCCACCTTATCAAGATCCAAACTGGTTAAGGCCGCCGAACCCACCAAAGAGGTACGCGGATCAAAACGGGCCGTCAGTTGGCTTTTCACCCCAAAGGAGTCCGGATCGACAAACCCTTCGTCAAACACAGCCCGTTGGACTAAATATTGAGGCGTGACCGTCCAGCGCACTTTTTGCGTCTCCACCAGGGTAAACGACCGTTCAATGAACAGCCCACCGCGATCGCCGTCATCAATGCCGATATTGAATAAACCGGGGCGTTGATCTTCCTGGCGGCGATCGAAAACGAGGCGGCGCTGAAACGTGGGTAATGAGAATTTTTGGTCGAAGAAGATGCGGGAATTCGTCAGCAGCAGTTCATCCACGAGGGGAGAGAGGCGATTGAAGTCGGCTTTTTCGGCGCGAATTTCCAGTTCTGGGGGCGAAAACGGGTCATTGGTGATCCGAATATTGGTCGCTTCCCAGCCTTGGGAGTCAAAATCAACGCGATCGGCTTCAAACCGAAATCGATCCACATTCCCCGTCACCCCCGGAATTGCCCCGATCGCACCGGACGCAGAACCACTCGTTATCCCGGATAAACCCCCGACGGTAAATTCATAGCCTTCGACGGGGACAACATCTTGGATCGGCTGTTGTTGCACGAGGCGATCGCTCAAGGGCCGTTCCGGTAATCCCACCGCCGTTTCGCGGGAAATATCCCAATCCCGGGCCGAGGTGGTTTGATAAATTTCCCCCCGCGCATTGTAGATCACCCCTTCATCTTGCACCAGTTGATACTCGAAATTGTCGCCCCGAAACACCTGCTGCCCGCGACGCATGGCAATGTTGCCATCCCCCACGGCCACCCGATTGGTTAAATTGACCCGGACGCGATCGCCCGTCAACACCCCCCGCGCAAACCGAACAATCACATTTCCCGTCGCCGTCACAATCTGCCGGACTTGGTCATAGTCTTGATGATCCGCGTTGATTTCCACCACATCGAGGGGGTTGGGGGTCAGTTGCGGATCGGCGGGAATGGTGAGTTCCGGCTCTGGTGTCGCTGCGTCGGGATCTGCGTCAGGGTCTCCGTTTGGATCGGTGGTGGGATCAGCCTCAAGCTCCGGATCGGGGGGAGCCTCTGGAGCGGTGATCTCAAATTCGCGCACCGTGCCATCTTGGGTTTGCACCCGGAGTTGGCGGGGCGAAGCGGGGGCGGGGGCAGGGGGGGTAATGCCGACGGACATGGGTTGACCGAGGACATTGGATTGGGTGTGGGGGGTGGAAAATGATTCTAGCGGGACGGCTTTGGGAGTGGCGGCACTGAGGGTAGAGGGGCTAAAGCTGGGCGGGGTAATTTCGGGGGCGGCGGGCTGGATCTGGGTTGCGTGGCCCGTTGCTGCGCTGAATGATCCAATGGGTTCTGTCACCTCTGCGGGCGCAACATGGGGAGATGGGGGAACGTGGGGAGGCACGCTAGGCTGAGGCATAACGATTTGCAGATGACCGAACAGGAAAACGTTTGAAATATTTCATTCGCCAGGGTTCTACGACTTGTGGCGATCGCAAAAGGTTGCTAACCCCTGCTCAGTAATTCCAGCTTTAGAATAAAGGAATCCGGTGCTTTTCCGTAGCCAGGGCCCATTCTGGCACAGAGAAGAACGGGGGCAAAGGTGATTCCCTTGTCCCCGTAATCGATAGCGTGAACACCAAACGCGGTGGTTTATTCCATGTTGTTGCGGCTCGGAGTCCGGGAGGGGTCACCCGATAGGAACCCAAACACAAAGAGACTCACAAAAGATGCCACCACGAGCGAGACAATGATTTTGAGGGTTAGCATGGCTGAATACTCCTAAATAATGATGAGGGCTGCCAGGTGTCACCACCCAGCAAAACGTTAAAAAATGACAACAAATGTAAGCTTATTCTACAGGAAATGGGACTAGCCAGAGTTGCGTTCTAGAGGAATTTGGGGCGATCGCTGATTCAACCTCGTCGGACACTCTAGATCTTAAGGACGGATGAGGTGCGATCGTAGACATCAGTATCCAATGCTTAAATTGCATCAAATCAGCAATGGATCGCTGTTCAGAGATTCCATACTCTCAACCTCTTGACCATGAGGATGCGTTGGAGCTTGATTTTTTTTTCAAAAAAAGGTCATTATGGAACCCAAAGGTTCTACTCTTCATTTGGCAAGTGTGTCGATGGAAACATATCAAGCTTGGAATCATGCCCTCGCGACCTATTTTTTGCAAGGGGTTGCTGATGGTAGTCGTATTTATCTCAGCGTTGATGATTCAGCGTTAGATGCGATCGCGCAGCAGCAGTTTGAGACGGAGCCACTCAATGGATCGTGGCGAGAGGATTTGATCGCAGCAGTGCGTCGGCAGGTGGTAAGGGGCGATCGCCTTGAACTGGAAAATATTCAGGGTCATACGCCTAACTCCACAGTTCCCGACTGCGTGGCTTTTTTAGGCGTTCTCGTTTTAGCTGCCTACGATATGGCCAGCGATGAAGACATTTCTGATACCAACTATTTCCGACGCTTGCGAGCGGTCTTAAAACTGGGTGGTGTTGATGATCCGAGACTCAAAGGGGGGTTTGCTCGTCCTCAAGGACTCAAAGCAGGCAGTACAGAACCACTTTGGAAACGTTGGAATCGATGGTTGCGTGAGCAGGACATGATGCCCTCTGCCTGTGAGGGAGACAGTCGCCGCACGAAGTTTATTCACTACCCAATCTCGCAATGTTTGCTACGTCAGGCTGACCGCGATCGCCTCGATAAGTATTTTTATGAACAGGACTGGACAGTAACTTGGGACGCTCAAACCCTGTTTAGCCGTCTCCGAGAAGATACCAAACAATTCCCGGAATATTTGCGCCAGTTGATTAAGTCAAGTGGTGATCGCTACACTATCCTCTCTGAAGCCATTCACGAAGTTCATCAGCAGTGGTTAGAGGCGGGCTGTCCTGCACCGGAGGAAAGTGGAGCAAGGCGATCGCGCCATCCTAGCCCGAATTTATTTGCAGGACTCTATCGCTCCGAGGAAGATTACGAAGTCGAATATTATCTCTACCCCAAACAAAAGCCCCAACAGAAATGGGAAAACGTACAGGTTAACTATCAGGGTGAGATTAAAACATTAGAGAGCGATCGCCCTGGTTGGTATTCACGCCTTGGTGAACCCCTTCAACCTACGGATTTAGATAATGGTGTGCGTCGTGAAATCACCCAACCCGAACATCTAAAAACCTTGCGACTTCCTGCCCGTGACTTCTGGATTTTAGCCCCTGATCCCGATGAACCCGATACGGGAGTACATGGCACTTGGCACAGTCCAGAACTCGGTCGGCCCTTTATTTTGCTCTGTAAGCAAGCATTACTAGATGACCTCAACCGCTTGCGGGACGAAAATCTCGTGAAATGGTCAGATCAATATGAGCCGTTTGAAGAGGTAGAAACACACTGGCTCGAACTTCATAACTTCCAAGTCCTCTCTCAAACTTGGCAGGGCGTGTTTATTGAAAATTGGGAACTTAAAGATGCCCTCAATCCCAAAGTAAAACTTGCCATCTCCTTATCCGGAGGGCTGCGAACACCCAATCAAAAAGGATGGCTTCAGGGTCATCCGCCGAGCCTGACAGTTTTTGGATTCATGAAGACTGTTCAGATCGAAGTCTTGGAGTTACCCGATGAAGACCGTATTCAGCATTACGAAGCGATCGCAACAAGCCAAGCTCACCCCTTAGAGATCCCCCATGTAGGCAGCTATCTCATCCGTGCGATTCATGGTAATAACGTGGCGGAATGCTTCGTGCGCATCATGAGTTGGGATGCACTACAACTGGGTACACCTGAGTTGACCGAGGCGGTGACATTGCCCAATGCCCGTTTGCTCTGCGGATCTGTTTTGTCTGAAGTCTAACTCGTTGGATTAATTAGGTTATGCCCAACCCAAAACTCAGTCTCAACCGTCGTTTATCACAATCTTCTCTCCAACGTAAAACAAAGATTGAGAGGTGGTATGCCGGATTTCGTTGTGGCGGAAATCCCCAAAAGGTTCTGGAACTCATTACTCGCAAAGTCCACGAATTCGATCTTAGCGGCCTTGTTCCCCTCATTCGTCTGGAAAAGAGAGCGAAGGGGCAATTTTTCTTATTTGTGGCAATTGAAAGCCCATCACCCGGTCAGTTCCCTACAGAGTTTGAAGACTATCTACATCCTCTACCCTGTTTTCGTTCTCCAGCAGTTAAAGATGCAAGCCCTTTTACCTATGAGCAGATCAAGGAAATGGTGGGACCTGCTCATAAGGTCGAAGAATACACCAACCCAATCCCGTTTCAGGAGCCACAGCCAAGGCTAAATCATGATCCTTTCACAAATTTTGAAGTGTTGGAGGAACCACCAATCTCCAACCTACACCTCATCAATCTGCTCGATTGGCTCTCGGCTAAAGGTAATGGTTCTTGGGCAATATTTCAAAGTGTTTGCCAGAGTTTAGAAATACAAGAACCGAGTCGTGTGCTGCGTAAGTTGAAATTACTCGGTCACATCGAGACCTCACCCAACGGTAAAAAATGGTCGATCGCGCCCACCGCTCTCGCTCCTCTCAATCACGACCCTGAAAATGTTGAGTTCTATCTTTGTGGTCAACAAAATGCCTGTTTACGTCAAGAATTGGAGAAATTAGCCGAAGTTAAATTAGAAGGTCAACCCGTGGCGTTTGGGTTGCCTCGGTGGAAGGTGACATGGCGCGATCGCGCCACCTACGACCAACTGGAAAAACTCGGCGAAATCCCCATCCACAAACCAGGCGACATCGCCCAACGCCTTGCCGAATGTCTGCCCACCATCCAAGAATGGCAAGCCAGCCTCCCTGTAGTTGGTGGCATCGTGAAAAGCCAACGGCATTGGCGACAGTATCAACCCGAAAGCCAAGACTTTCAACGTTATGGACTACCTGACCAGACCGGACTCTACGAAATGCGCCGCGAACCTGACCAACCCCATCCTGACCGAACCCTATTTTACGAAGCTGACACCGATATTTGGCGACAAGGTGACTGGTATGGTTTACGTTTTCTAAGCCTTTACCACAGCGAAGAACTTCAAGAATGTGCTTATCGACCGCAACAAAAACAGCTTGCAATCCTAGCAACTGAACGTTGGACTCAACTCTATGAACGTGCTCTTGTTCTTGCCTCTGGCTATCTTCCCAGTTGGCATCAGACTCACGAACAAAACTGGTTGATATACCGAAATATCACACCTGAACTTGCCTACTGGCTCACCGAAAAACTCTCACTGACTTGTCGAGGACTCTAATACTATGCACGATGTTATCGGAGCCTACCAACGCATCGACCACATTTACAAACTCTACATCCGCAGTGCCTTTCCCATGCGTTACCGGGTCTTGGCCGAAGAACGAGAAAAAATTCTCAATCGTGGTCTCCTAGAGCAGCCACCGCGTGGTCTGCTTAGTCAGCCGCCACTGATTGAACCTGTCCCGGTTTACGAGTCTTCAGGTAAAAATCTCGCCCAAGCTGCCCAAGCCTTACCAGGTTATGAAGATCTAGCTCATCTCGGTCAAACTCTGTTCCCGTCAGATTTGCAACTCTACAAACATCAATGGGAAAGCCTTGAAGCAGTTTGTCAAAACCACAAGGATATCGTCGTCACCACAGGCACGGGTTCCGGGAAAACGGAATGTTTTTTGTTACCGCTGTTGGCACAACTAGCTAAAGAATCCAAGACCTGGGATGCTTGCCCACCACCGCCGGGTAATCATCGCTGGTGGGATGAGGGTGTTAACCCTAACAAAAATTTTGTGAGCCAATGGACACACGCCCAGCGTCCCCAAGCGATTCGAGCGTTGGTGTTATATCCACTCAATGCCCTCGTTGAAGATCAGTTACGGCGTTTGCGGCAATCTTTAGAGCATCCAACGATTCACCAATGGCTGGATCAAGATCGAGGCAAAAATCGGATCACGTTTGGGCGATATACCGGACTCACGCCTATTTCTGGAGAACAAAAAGACCACACGATTAAACGTCTAGCGGAAATGCTGGCGGAACAAGAAGAACAGTGGCAGTCGATTCAAGATCTGCAAACGATCGCTCAAAATCCAGACGTTCAGTATTATTTTCCGAGTTTAGATGGCGGTGAAATGCGATCGCGCTGGGATATGCAAGCCACACCGCCGGATATTCTGATCACCAACTACTCCATGCTCAACATCATGATGATGCGGCAGATTGAGCAGGACATTTTCGACAAAACCAAAGAATGGCTAGCTAGCGATCCAGAAAATCAATTTTTCCTCATCGTTGACGAACTCCATTCCTATCGCGGCACACCCGGCACAGAAGTTGCCTATCTATTACGTTTGCTTTACCATCGTTTAGGTTTAACGGCTGACTCACCGCAGTTAAGAATTCTCACCACCACGGCAAGTTTAGATAACTCTACCGACGGGCGACGCTTCCTCAAGGAATTCTTCGGACGCGATAACTTTGCAGATCCCATCAGCCAACCCCAAGTCCAACCCGTAAAAAATGCACGGTTTTGGGTGCAAGACCATCAAGCCGCATTTACTCAATTTGCCCAAACAGTTGAACCTAATCCAATTGAAAAAGACACTCTAACCCAGGCGGATGTATCTGATGCAGCGATACGAGCCTTGGCCCATGAGTTGGGTTGTGTAGATGAGAGCTTAGAGCCGAAAGCCCAGCTTTATAAATCATTAAAACAAATTGGTAATCAAGGTGATGGTGTAGCGGAATCCCTGCGGGATGCCTGCCAAATGGAGAACAATGGCGAAGTCCGGGCGACTTGCATTACCCAAATCGATTCGGTTCTCTTTCCAAATGCTAAACAGAATGGGCAGTTGGTTTCCGATGCACTGCGAGGCTTGTTTATAGCCTTGGGCATTGCTCAGAAAGATGAGAAGTTTTTGCAGCCTGTGCGGGGGCATTTGTTTTTCCATAATCTGGAAAATATTTGGGCCTGTAGCAATCCAGATTGTACAGATGATAATTGCAATCATTCAGACCGCCAAGATCCAGAAACTAAACCGACAATTGGCGCATTGCATGACACTCATAAGCTCACCTGTGGTTGTGGATCTCGGGTTTTAGATTTACTGGTTTGTGAATCGTGTGGGGATGTGTTGCTGGGTGGGTTTAGTAAGCTCCTGAAGCAGGAGATGAGTACGAAGCGCAGAGAAGTATTAACACCGGATCAGCCAGATTTAGAAGGAATTCCTGATCAGGTTGTGTTGACCAAAAAATATGGTAAGTATCGGGTGTTCTGGCCCATTCCTAAAACAGCACGATCTTGGACGGAAACAGAACCCGTTGATCGAGAGTGGACTGCCGATCAAATCAAACGTAAGTGGTCAGCAGCCAAACTCAATTTTGTTACAGGTGTGGTGAGTATTGTTAGCTCAATGGACGCAAAAAAAGGAAAGCTTAATACTAATGAAGTTCCCGGCTGGCTCTATACTATTCCCGATCAGTTAGGGAAAGAAGATAGTAGTTTAGATGCACTGCCCACCAAGTGCCCTCGCTGTGATGTTGACTATAAAGGTCGCCGGATTAAGAGTCCAACGCGATCGCACCGTACAGGCTTTGGTAAGGCGAGTCAGGTTATCGCCAGTGCGTTACTCCGTGAGATGCCACTACCCGAAAATATTGATCAAGGCTCATCACGCAAGTTGGTCATTTTCTCTGATAGTCGCCAGGATGCGGCAAAGTTGGCGACGGGGATGCAACGGGATCATTACCAAGATATGGTGCGATCTTTGCTATTTCAAAACTTAGATAAATCTAGTGAAGACTTAGCTGCATTTCTACGGGTGACTTGTGAAGGGGAGATAGAACAGCTAGACAAGCTGAAGCCCTATCCTCAGCTTTACCAAGATGCTTCTCAACCAGAACGAGATGATGATCTTGAACGAGCCGATCGCTTTGAAGAAACTTACCCTCGAATTACCAGCGCAGGCACCCGCTGGATTGAAGTTAAACGAACACGTAACCAAGACCAGTTAGACGAGTGGTTACGGTTACTGGAAAACTATCCAGGAAAAACTCGAATCTCAACACTGCGCGATAAAGTACATGATGAATTGTTGAAGTGTGGAATTTGTCCAGGTGGTGCATTACCTAAAGCTCTTTTTTATAAAGGTGAGCCCTGGTTTAAGTGCTTTAGCTGGCAAAATATAAAATCCGGTGCAGTTCCTAATCGGAAAGTCAATCTGGGCAAAAATCAAAGCGACTATCTAGAGAGGATAAATGATAATCTCTTTGGAGAAATTATGTATGGTCTTTTCCCTCACCGTGCGCGAACTGTTGAGGGAATTGGCTTGGGTCTGGTATCGACTGAGTGGTTAGGAAAACCTTCGCAAAATGAGCTTGGAGCACTTGATGCAATTATTCGAGAACTCGCTTTACACCATCGATATCTTTACTACGAGTATTTTCGGGGACAAGGAAGCGACACAAACTTACCGGGTTACATCAAGCACTATCTTGAAAAAGTGAATCAAGCAAATCCATTGCTAAACTTAGATCAAGAGCGAATTCGTAATGCTCTTTTCGGCAGTTGTGGGATGCCAGGAAGTGGTAGTTTGGCTCTCAATTCTGACAAACTATACCTTGTTGCTGCCAGTTCAGAAAAGGGATATCGCTGTCCGCAATGTAATGCTTTTTATCTCCATGCTGCAGCAGGTTACTGTCCCTTGTGTAGCGGTGCAAGTAAATCGTCTCCACCTCAAAGGCTCGAATTAACCGATCGCCGTTCTGACTTGGAATATTACGACTACCTGATCAAAAGAGCAGGACAAAGATTTCGGATGAATGCGGAAGAGTTGACCGGCCAGACCGATAAGGGCGATCGCCCCACCCGTCAACGTTGGTTTCAAGACGTTTTCATCCAGAATGAAATCCCCCGCGTGCAAGGCATCGACCTCCTCAGCGTCACCACCACCATGGAAGCCGGGGTTGATATTGGCGCATTACTCGCCGTGATGATGTCCAATATGCCGCCCCGCCGTTTTAACTATCAGCAGCGTGTGGGTCGCGCCGGACGACGATCAACCGGGGTATCGTTAGCAGTGACATTCTGTCGGGGTCGCAGCCACGATGACTACTATTTTCAACGTCTTGATCAAATGACGGGCGATCCACCACCTGCGCCCTATGTAGACCTCCGCCGTCCCGAAATTTTGCAACGGGTGCTAATTAAAGAAGTGCTGCGATTAGCCATGCCAGATGCACGACTCGCAGCTCAATCCGATGGTGAGGCTGTACAAGATGCCAGTCCAGATCAGGTACATGGTGAATTTGGGAATTCTACGGAATGGGCAAGCTATGAACCAAGGGTACAAAATTGGCTCACTGAAACGGCAAATCAAACTGAAGTGACAGCAATTTTTGAGGCCCTGCGAGTACAAAACCAATTTGAGCCTGCGGAATGTGATGCAATTTTGCCTTACATCCATCAAGAACTGCTCCCTGAAATTACTGATATTGCAAACAGTTCCGACTATACCCAAACCAAACTGAGCGAACGTCTCGCCAACGCCGGACTATTACCGATGTTTGGTTTCCCCACCCGGACACGCAACCTCTACACTCGTTGGCCAACTTCAACAGGATCATGGCCGCCAGAAAAAGAAGTGGTCGATCGCAACCTCGATATTGCCCTCGGCCAATTTGCCCCCGGCTCTCAAACGGTTAAAGACAAGCAAGTTCATACGGCTTGTGGGGTCATCAATTTATTTCGCAAGGGTAAACGTTTAAGCTGGAGTTCTGGCTTCACCACACCTTTAGTCGAACAGGGTCAAACTATTCAAGGACGAGCAGTTGGTTTATGTCGTAACTGTCAGGCTGTCGAATTTCCCGGCAGTCTGATTGATCCACCTCGTGGCGGCAAAGCACCTCAAGAGATTGACTGTCCAGTTTGTGGCGCACCCGAACTGCGTCAAATTGATGCCCGTGAACCCACTGGCTTTTTGTCAAACCTTAGCCCAGAAGACTATAAGGGACAGTTTGAATGGCAACCTCGGGCAACTCGCGCCACTTTAAGTTTTGATGCAAAACTTAATGATCCAAAAAAAGAGGTGGTCAGCAATGCAACTGTAAGTCGAGCCAACGATCAAATCATTTCAGTCAATGACAACGGTGGTAATGGAGGGTTTGACTTTTTCGAGAAGGTTGTGATTACTCCAGAAAAAGGGCAGAGCTTTTTAGTTCATGGAGCCTACGCAACCGAAACAAACAGCGATCATGTCAAAACTAGCGGCAAACAATATCGGATCGCGCTCCTTTCCAAACGCAAGACCGACATTTTGCTCCTGAGTGTTAACCGGTGGCCGCAGGGTGTGTTTGCTGACCCGACGACGGTTGAAGGTCGCTCGGCGTGGTATTCACTGGCGTTTTGGCTACGGATTGCGGCGGCGGCGCATTTAGATGTAGACCCCCAGGAACTAGAAGCCGGGTTTCGGGTGATTAAAGACGAGGCAACGGGGCGCGTGGTGGGTCAAGCCTTTTTGTCCGATAGCCTCGACAATGGCGCGGGTTACTGTAGCCATCTGGCTGAACCTGCCCAGTTCTCAAAGCTGCTCGAACAAGCCGACTGGACAAAGCCCAATAGCTTGGCGGCACGGTGGTTGGCCCATGGTTCCGACTGTGACACGTCCTGCAATGGTTGCCTGCGAGACTATGCGAATCAGGCTTATCACGGTTTGCTTGATTGGCGATTGGCTCTGGAGATGGCGCGGATTATTCAAGAGCCGGCGGTTGTGATAGATTTGCAAACGCCTTGGGCGGTAGATGTGCCGAATCCATGGTTACGTTTGGTGGAGGGCACAACTTCATCTACGGGCAAGTTGTTAGAGAGTCTTAAATACAATGCCCCTCAGCAATATGGAAATTTGTGGGGAGCCATCCATAAACGTAAAAAAAGTGGTGATGCGGCTGTTCTAGTGCGTCATCCTCTTTGGGAAAAGCAGAATCCTGAATGGTTAGCAGCACGGGAGCAATTGCATCAGCAAGAGGGCGATCTCTACCCTGTCGATAAAATCCGCCCTCTGAATCCCTTTGCTTTGCTCCGTCGGCCCGGAGAATATGCGTAATGGTGTAGTTGACATCCTCACCGGGCTAAAGCCACGGTGATTCCTAAGCCTCACGGATTAGGTTTCTGTTTCTTCCCATCGCTGGGGTTTCGCAACTGCCTCCACCTCTGGGGTTTTTTGGTCTTAGGTTCGCTCGGCAGACTTTAGGC
>NZ_JAQMTY010000229.1 GCF_028330765.1 Spirulina subsalsa CS-330
ATGGCGTATCTGAAAATGTCTGTGGAGATGATGGGACGGGGGCTTTGCCTAGTTACCAATCTGTGAAGCAGAAACTCTTAGGTGTGAATCTAAGAATCCCCCGTTAATTGCTAAAGCAATCTAACGGGGGAGTATGTCAACAAAAGAGGGATGATCCCCACCATCCTGGGCCAACTCTCCGGTATCGTAGAAACGATTGAAAACCCCAAAGACAAACGGTGAGGAGACGGTATGGCGATCGCATGGCACATGGTGAAATCCTACGAGGATATTCTGTATCACAAGTCCGATGGCATCGCTAAAATCACCATCAACCGCCCCCATAAGCGCAACGCCTTCCGCCCCAAAACCGTCATGGAACTCTACGACGCTTTTAGTAATGTGCGCGAAGATCCCCGCATTGGCGTGGTGTTGTTCACCGGAGCCGGGCCCCACACCGACGGCAAATATGCCTTTTGTTCCGGCGGGGATCAATCCGTGCGGGGTCACGGCGGCTACCTTGACGACGCAGGCACGCCCCGCCTCAACGTCCTCGACCTCCAGCGGTTGATTCGATCAATGCCCAAGGTGGTGATTGCCCTAGTGGCAGGGTATGCGATCGGTGGTGGCCATGTTCTGCATTTAATTTGTGATTTAACGATCGCGGCTGACAATGCCATTTTTGGGCAAACCGGGCCCAAGGTCGGCAGCTTTGACGGCGGCTTTGGCGCGTCCTATCTCGCCCGCTGCGTCGGTCAAAAGAAAGCCCGCGAAATTTGGTTTCTCTGTCGTCAATACGATGCCCAGCAAGCCCTAGAGATGGGGCTGGTGAACCATGTCGTTCCTCTGGACAATCTCGAAGCCGAAGGCATCCAATGGGCCTCGGAAATTCTCCAAAAAAGCCCGATCGCCATTCGTTGCCTAAAAGCCGCCTTCAATGCCGATTGTGATGGTCAAGCGGGGTTACAGGAACTCGCGGGCAACGCGACGCTGCTGTACTACATGACCGAAGAAGGAGCCGAAGGGAAACAGGCCTTTCTCGAAAAACGCCCCCCCGATTTTCGCCAATATCCCTGGCTACCCTAGTACAGCGTCAAGGCTAAAAATCAGGATGATTGTCGTATCACGACACCTGTTAATCAGTGGGTTACGGCGGATTGCTAGATTGCCGTGAGAGCAGGATTTAAAGCCGTCTAACCTACCCTACAATAAAGCACTTTTTTGAATTTGCCACGATAGTAGGGTGCTGTTAGCGAAGCGTAACGCACCGTCACGTTGAGCTTTGGACATTCAAGACGATTGGGGAGGACACCGGCACATCCTGCCCAATCTCAACGCTTTAATCCATGACGGTAACTCAATCCTGTGTCGCAATCAAACACAAACACCAAGCCGGGCGTAGCGAACCAACTTGGTGTTTTATGGTGTTGTGATTATTTACGATCCCGAAACACACAGTTCAAGCTAGCTTGACAAGGGCAGAGGAGACTCTTCGGGAACTTTTTGGGTGACGGGCATAGATACCGGATCAGAGACAGTGCAGTCGAGGGTTAAGGCATGTTCCAATTGACCGATCTCAATTTCTAAGTTAGGTGCTGCCGCGTTGGTAAAGGGATGAGAAGCCAAGCTACAAGCAGACCAACACCCTTTCACAGGGACACCCAATTGTGAGCAGGAACCACCCCTGCGTCCTTCGTGTTGGTAGTAGCAACAGCAGCGGCAAGTCGAGGTTAAAAAAGATTTGTTATTCATTGGAGTGTTGGGGGGCTAAAGAGGGGCAATGCAAAAATGGAGAGTAGTTATATGATGGATTTCAGTTTTATAAAAATGTGGAGTTGTAATAAATAGATACACAAAAAATGTGCTCTTTGTTCTTTCGTAACATTTGGTTAATTGAATTGCCCTTGACTAGGGTGTTCATAGTGGGGATCAAGAGAAACACCATTTGTTAAACGAGAGTTTGGAGAATCATTTTGTTCCACTACATTTAGATTAATCGTTTGATCTGCATCTATTCTCAATCTTTAATATTTTCTTTACTGTTATTTTTTTCGCGTTTGTGGTATGTAGCGATCAAAGATAACCACCTTTCATCAATGAACTCAAAAATCAGGGTCATCCTTAATCGAAAAATGGACGACTGAATGTGATGAAAATCACATTTTTGAGACTTTAGTCGCACAACAGAGATTCGAGTGCATCCCAGTTATGCAATCCCTCACCCAACCCTCTTCCTCAGGAGAGGGCTTTTGGCTCCTTTCTCCTGCGGGAGAAGGGCTGGGGATGAGGGTGCTCCCTGGCGAGCCATGGGAATCTGCAAAAGTGGGATGCACCCAGAGATTCAGTCTTTTCCTTTGTCTCTACGACAATCTGAGGAAGAGTCCCAGTTCAATCCCCAGGGCTTCATGGCGCAATTCAGCAAAAATTGCTCAAACTGGCTTGATATCCAAGCGATGCTCGTTCCCCCAGAGCGCAGCGGGGCTTCATCCCCTCGATGGGATTGAATGATGGTGAGGCGGCGGCGATCGCTTCCGGTTCCGTAGGATGGCCGGTCGCGTTGCTCTAACTCGCAACCTATGATGGAGACAGAAGACGAAGCCCCCTGCATTCAGTCGGGAGTGAGCTTACACAATCAGGGTGTAGCCTCCGGTGTTTTCTTGTTGCGATCGCAACATTCTCCCCATCATGCCAGTCTCTCCCCCTTGCCATTGGGTTCGGCTCATCCTCCTGTGCAGCAGTTTGCTGATCTGCCCATCTGCCCCCGGTTGGGCCCAATCGATTACACCGGCTGCCGATGGAACCGGATCGGTGGTGACCCAAAGCGGGGATCTGTATCAGATTACCGGCGGCACATTGTCCGGAGACGGGGCCAACCTGTTCCATAGCTTGGAGCAATTGGGATTGAACCCCACCGAAATCGCCCAGTTTCTGGCCCAGCCTCAGATTCAGAATATTTTGGCGCGGGTGACGGGGGGGAGTCCGTCGGTGCTTCAGGGGTTGGTGCAGGTGTTGGGGGGTGGAGCGAATTTATACCTGATCAATCCGGCGGGGATTGTGTTCACGCCTACGGCTCAGATTGATGTGCCGGGGTCGTTCACGGCGACAACGAGCGATCGCATTCACTTCAGCGATCGCGCCTTCAACGCCATCGGAGCCAACGACTACAGCGCCCTCAACGGCAACCCCACCGCCTTTGATTTTCTCAGTGCGGAGCCGGGTGCGATCGTCAATGAAGCACACCTCAACAATCCCAACGGCGATATTAATCTCCTCGGCGGCACGGTGATTAATCTTGGAACCCTTGAAGCCCCCAACGGTCAGATTACCCTCGCCGCCGTCCCCGGTCGCCGCACCCTCCGCATTACCCAAAGCGGCACAATCTTAGGGATTGAAATCCCCCTCAGCCAAGACCCCGCCAGCCTCACCCCGGAGTCTCTCCAATCCCTGCTCCAACTGCCCCACTTCCAATCCGCCGATCGCGTCACCGTCGATGATCAAGGGGTGGTGCAGATTAGCGGCTCAGATCTGACGATTACGGCGGGGGATACGGCGATTTTAGGGATTACGAAGGGCAAAACGGTACAGATCGCCGGGGCTGGGTTGATCGTCCCTGACCCTAACGCGGTGATCACCCCAGGGGAACAGAGTGCGCCCACGGTGATTCATTTTGCCGACCGCCCCGATGATCCCAACGCCCTCATCTTTCTCGATGCCACCGTTGAAGACTATCAATCCCTCCTCTACAAGGGCAAACCCGGCACTACCACCACCGTCATCACGCCCGCTCAATCCGGTATTGAGACGATCACCAACACCCTCGCCCCCCGCCAAGGGGTGGATGAATTGCACCTTGTCACAGAGGGCAACGCGGGAGAATTTTGGCTAGGGCGGGACTATGTGAGTGCGGCAAATGTGGGGGAATTTAGCGAGCAATTGCAGGCTTGGAGTGCGTCCCTGAGTGAGGGGGCGGATCTGCTGCTCTATAGCTGTTTTACGGCGTTGGGGTCGGTGGGGGATGCGTTGCTGGCGAGTTTGGCGGCGGCGACGGGGGCGGATGTGGCGGCTTCGACGGATTTAACCGGGAGCGCGGCGTTAGGGGGTAATTGGCAACTGGAAAAAACGGTGGGCAATGTGGAGGCGGGTTTGGCATTTGAGGGGGATGCGATCGCCCTCTATCCCCACAAGCTCGATATCGTCACCGTTACCACAGCCAGCGATTCAGGGCCAGGCTCATTACGTGATGCGATTACTTGGACTAACAACAATGCCGGAGCAGACAGCATTCGCTTTCTGATGTCCGTCATGGCCCTTCAATACATATTCCTGACCAGTGGCCCCCTTGAGATCAACACCAGCACCGGCGGACTCACCATCTCACCGAATATCCTGCCCGAACTCTCAAATAATTTCAATCTGTTCCGAATTCCCACCGCCGAAAATTTCCGCATCTTCAACATTACCGGCCCCAATTCCGTTGTTCTCGAAGACTTTACTCTTCACAACGGCAATGTGAGCGGCCTAGAAAATGGGGGCAGCATCCAGAGTACAGGCGGCGGCTCCCTCACCCTCAATAGTGTCACCGTTAAGAATAGCGCCAGCGCCAATAATGGGGGCGGCATTTTCTCGGATGGCCCCGTCATTCTCAACAGCACCCTGATCCAAAACAACACTGCCGGGAATCAGGGTGGCGGCATTAATGCCCCTACGGTGACGCTCCACAGCAGCACCATCATCGGCAACCGCAGCACCAACGACGGCGGCGGCATTGCCACACAGAACATCACCGCCACCTACAGCCGCATCGATCACAACATTAGCGACGCAAATGGCGGCGGCATTGCCACCAACAGCGGGGGAAGCTTGGAGCGCACGGTGGTGATAGGGAATCAATCACTCGACAGCGGCGGGGGAATCCATAACAACGGCACATTAACCCTCAACACCAGCACCATCAACGGGAATACCGCCTTCAATGCCGGGGGAGGGGTTTGGTCTGCTGGTGATTTGAATGTGGTTAATAGCACGATCAGCGGTAACTCAGCAACCACTGGGGGAGGTTTGTATAGTCTGGGTAGCCCCTTAGCTCTGAACAACAGCACCGTCAGCGGCAATCAGGCGAGTCAAAGCGGCGGCGGTATTACCAATAATTCTGCGTTTCTTTCCCTCATCCACAGCACGATCGCATTCAATACAGCGGATGCTGACGGGCATGGCTTAGGGGATGGTGGGGGACTCTATCAGTCTGCTGGCACGGCGAACATCACCAACACCATTGTGGCCAATAACACCGGGCAAAATGGCAACCCCTCTGCCTTGTCCGGTTCTTGGAGTGGCAGTACGATTCAGTCCAGCTTGCTTGATAGTGATGCGGGGGTGAATGACCTGACCTTAACCCCTGGGCTGAACCAAAATATCATTGGGGTTGACCCACAACTTTCGCCCTTGGGGAACTATGGCGGGCCAACCCAAACCCACGCCCTGTTTCCGACCAGTGCGGCGGTAGATTCGGCCCAAGGATCACAACTAACGGATCAACGGGGAATCAGTCGGGTCGGAACACCGGACATGGGAGCCTATGAATCGCCAACGATTCAAGTGCTATCAACAGGAAGCGGTCAAAGTGCGACGGTAAATACGGCCTTTCCTCAACCCTTGACAGTGACGGCGCGGGATACGTTTCAACTGAAAGGAGTGGCGGGGCTGACCGTGACCCTGGAGATTCCAGCGTCGGGGGCGAGTTGCAGACGATGTTAACGGGGGTGACGGGGGCGGATGGGACGGTGTTGTTTAATCCGGTGGCGAATACGATCGCAGGCTCCTACACCGTACAAGCCACGATTACCGACCTCAAGATCAGTCCGCTGCCTTTTTCCCTGACCAATACGCCCGCCAGTGCAGTGGAATTTACTGTGCAAGAAAGTCTCACCACGATGACGGCGGGAACCTCCCAGGATGTGACGGTAACGGCGTTGGATCTGTTTGGCAATGTGGATACGAATTTTAGCGATCCGTTGACCTTAAACAGCAGTGATCCCCAAGTGTCCCCAATCACCGGGGGCAACCTCACCAACGGAGCCGGGTTGTTTGGGGTAGAGTTACGCACGGCCGGGTCACAGACCGTGACAGCGAATAGTGGCGCGATCGCAGGCAATTCAGGGCCGATCCAAGTGACCGCAGCGGCTCCGAGTCAGTTAGCGATCGCCAGCGGCAACAATCAAGTTACCACCATTAACCAAGCCTTTCCCCAATCCTTAACGGTCAAACTCAACGACCTGTTTGGCAATCCGATTAGTGGGACTGCGATCGCATTTGCTGCCCCCACGACCGGAGCGAGCGGCACACCCACCCTCACTTCTGTACTCACCGATGCTCAAGGGATCGCCTTCACACCGTTAACGGCCAATCAACAGGGCGGAGCGTTTCAGGTGATTGCCACCAGTCCCACCCTCTTGACGGCTGCATTCAACCTCACGAATATTCTTTCGGTTTCAACGTCAGCCCTTCCAGCTCCCCCGGTGTCCTCCAGTGTTTCCAGCAACCCCGCCCCTGTCCCCCCACCCATCCTTAATTTTCCGCAACTGGGACAAGTTCAACCAGGGGTGAACAGTCCGCTCCTCCCCCCCGCTCGTCCTCCAGGCTCGACGGGGCAAGCACCCCAACCGGGTCAAGCACCCCAACCGGGTCAAGCCATGCCCCCCCCACGAGTCGCCCTCGCGCCCGATGTGCGTAACGCACCGCCCCAAGTGGAGCAACTCGAACAGGGGGTCAATCGGCCGTTTATTCAGCATCTGAATCTGAGGACGCTCCCCTCACCCCCCACGCCGCAACAGGTGCAGAACACGCTGCAAACCATTGAAAACCAGACCCAAGAAAAACCGGCGTTGGTGTATGCCTTTTTTAAAGCGCCAGAGTCAGACTTAGCGCCCAAGGTAGATCCGGGTGTATTGTGGCGATTGCCTGATGGTCATGCACCCCAAGGATCGGAGGAATTTGTCGCGCCGAGCGGTGATCCGCAGCCAACGGATGAGCTGGAATTGGTGGTGGTGATGGGGGATGGTACGGTGTTGCGGCGGCGAGTGCCGACGGCGGTGCGATCGCAAGTGATCACCACGATGCGACAACTCCGACGCACGGTGATTAACCCCGACAGTCAAGGCTTTTTAGGCCATGCGCAAGCCCTCCATCAGTGGCTGATTGACCCGATTACGGCAGAGTTAGAGGCGGCAGGGATCACGAATTTAACGTTTATTCTTGATCATGGCCTGCGGTCAATTCCCTGGGCGGCGTTGCACGATGGTGAGCAGTTTTTGATTGAAAAATATAGCCTGGCGATCATGCCCAGCCTCTCCCTCACGGATACCGCATACCATCCCTTAAACCGACCAGACATTCTCGCCATGGGAGCCTCTGATTTTCAAGTGCAAGACCCATTACCGGGGGTTCCCACGGAATTAACGGCGATTACGAACACGATCGCCCAGAGTCAATCGTTTCTCAATGAAGGCTTTACCCTGGCAAACTTGCAAACTGCCCGCCAAGCCGAGGCCTTTCAAATCGTCCATTTAGCCACCCATGGCGAATTTCGCCCCGGCAGCCCCGATAATTCCTACATTCAATTTTGGCGCGAACAGCTTCCCCTCAGTGATTTTCCCAGTTTGCAGTTTAATAATCCGCCGGTGGATTTGTTGGTGTTGAGTGCTTGTCAGACGGCGGTGGGTGATCCGGAGGCGGAGTTAGGGTTTGCGGGGTTGGCGGTGTTGGCGGGGGTGCGATCGGTGTTGGGGAGTTTGTGGTCTGTGAGTGATGCGGGGACGTTGGGGCTGATGACGACGTTTTATCAGGAGTTGAGTCAGTTGCCGATTAAGTCGGAAGCCTTGCGCCAAGCGCAGTTGGCGATGTTGCGGGGCCAGATTCGGATTGAAGCGGGGAGGCTGATCACGCCGTCTAGTCAGATTCCCTTGCCGCAGGCGCTACAGAGCTTGGGCGATCGCACCCTGACCCATCCCTATTTTTGGAGTGCTTTTACGATGATTGGCAATCCGTGGTAAGGCGGTGAGCTTGGGTGTGAAGTACCCGACGCTGATGCTCTGCATCCAGCGCGGGCTTCTCTAATCAACCGCGACAGCCTCGGAGAGGGTAGACTTGCGCCTCCCTCCCCTTGGTCTGACATCGCGTCCGAGAGCAGAAGCCCCACTTCCTGAGTCCAAAATCCGCAAGCCTTCCTGTCTGATATTGATTGCCGCATTGATGTCGCGATCATGCCGTTCTTGGCAGTGAGGGCAGACAAACGAGCGAACCGAGAGATCCATTTTTTCTAGCGGTAGCAGCGTGTTTGAGCAGAGGTGGGAAGATGGGAAGAATCGCCCAATCTCCAGGTACACCTTACCTTCAAACTCTGCTTTGTATTGGAGCATGGTGCAGAACTGCCCCCAACCAACATCACTGATTGCTTTGGCTAGATGATGATTCTTGACCATATTCTTAACGGCTAGATCTTCCACCACAATGACTTGGTTTTCGTGTACTATCTTGCGGGATAGTTTGTGATGAAAGTCTTCTCTGGCTCTGGCGATTTTGGAGTGAACCTTGGCAACCTGTAAGCGTGCTTTGTACCGGTTCTTGCTGCCTTGCTTGCGTCTGGCAAGTTTACGTTGCTTCCGTTTTAGGTTGCGTTCATAACTTTTTGAGAGGACGTGGATTAGGAAACTTTGAACCATCAGATGTGATCGCGAAGTCTGTCAATCCCAAGTCAATTCCAATCGCCTTACCCTCGCTAGACAACTCCGGCTTGGCTGTACCATCTTCGACCAGCAGAGACGCAAAGTATTTCCCATCTGGATTCCTGGATACCGTAACAGTTTTCAACGTCCCCTCAATCGGTCGGTGAATCTTGGCCACCACCACACCGAGCGAACCGGGGAATTTAATGGCGGCATCAGACAACAATGATACGTTTTGAGGAAACTGAATCGACTGCCGACGATGCTTAGATTTGAACTTGGGATACTGTGCTCTGCCGGCAAAGAAGCTTTGGAATGCCTGAGACAGATTCAATACTGACTGCTGCAAACATTGCGAATAGCATTCTTTCAGCCATTCATGCTCCGCTTTGAGCAAAGGAATCTGTTTCTTCATCGTGAAAGCAGAAATACCCTTGCCCGTCGTTTTGTACGTTGCCGTCATCACAGACAAGCAATGATTCCACAGCCATCTTGCACAGCCAAAATGCCGGGCAAGCGTCACAGACTGCGCATCGGTGGGGTAAATTCTGACCTTGACGGCTTTCAACATCCTCTTGTTTTAACATCAGCCCCTCTTGATGTTAATCAGTATGTTAATCAGTTGCCTGATCAGATCCAGGGATAGTTCCTTCGCTCCGCTCAGTCACGCGGCTCTCATCCCGACGCTGACCTTGCAGGTACAGCGCGGGGCTTCCCGCCGATTAGCTAAAATTAACAAGCACATCCTTCTGTCGTAATCACCGATTACGGACTCCCCCGAACGTCAAACTATGCTTGATATTAAACAGATCCGCGAAAATCCCGATTTTGTGCAAGAGCGTCTCCACCGTCGGAGTGGGGAGTATGCGATCGCTGAACTCCTTCACCTCGACCAACGCCAGCGCGATCTGCAAACCACCCGCAACAACCTCCAAGCCCAAGGCAACAGCACCGCCAAACGGATCAAAGAAAAAATCCAAAGCGGTCTAGATCCCAACAGCCCCGAAATCAACGCCATCAAGGCCGAAGGCAGCGCGATCAAGGCCGAACTCGCCAAACTCGACCCTCAAGAAAAAGCCCTCAAAGCCGAGATTGACACCCTCCTCCTCACCCTGCCCAACCTACCGAGCGATCGCACCCCCATCGGAGCCAACGAAACCGAAAACGTCGAACGCAGCCGCTGGGGCGACGAATACAAACCCAACCTCGACCAGCCCAAAGCCCATTGGGAGATCGGCGAAAACCTGGGCATTTTAGACTTTAAACGCGCCGTCAAAATCGCCCAAAGCCGCTTTGTGAACCTGATCGGCCCCGGTGCAGCCCTCGAACGCGCCTTAATTAACTTCATGCTCGATCGCCAAACCGCAGCGGGCTACACCGAAGTGATGCCGCCGGTGTTGATCAACAGTGCCAGCCTCACCGGGACGGGGCAACTCCCCAAATTTGCCGAAGAAAGTTTTCGTTGTGGCGATGATGACCTCTGGCTCACCCCCACCGCTGAAGTCCCTTTAACCAACCTCTACCGCGATGAAATTCTCGACGCGGAACAGTTGCCGATCCACCACTGCGCCTATACCCCCTGTTTTCGCCGTGAAGCCGGCAGCTACGGCAAAGACACGCGGGGACTGATTCGCCTCCACCAATTCAACAAGGTGGAAATGGTGAAGCTGGTACATCCCGACCATTCCGAGGCGGAACTAGAGGCCATGCTTGGCAACGCCACGGCAATTCTGGAAGCGTTGCAGTTGCCCTATCGGATTTTGGAACTTTGCACCGGGGATCTCGGCTTCACCGCGACGCGCTGCTACGACGTGGAAGTGTGGATGCCAGAAGCAGGAGCCTATCGAGAAATTTCCAGTTGCTCAAACTGCACAGATTTTCAGGCACGACGGGCGAGCATTCGGTTTAAAACCCCTGGCCAAAAGGGAACAAATTACGTCCACACTCTCAATGGTTCCGGCTTGGCGGTGGGGCGCACGATGGCGGCAATTTTGGAAAATTATCAGCAACCTGATGGCAGTGTGACGATTCCGGAAGCGTTGCGCCCCTATTTCGGACGGGATGCGATCGCCCCTGTATAACCGTTTCAGGTTGAACATTACCAAAGAGAGTCCGCGCTATGGGTGAATGGTTGGGATTGCTGTCGGAATTTGTGGAGCTATGGCAGCGATCGCGCCAAGCCCGTACCGAAAATCCAATTATCGACTATGAAAAAAACTCCCAACCCAACCGCGATCCCTGGCGATGGCGGCTACCCAACCCTGACCTGCAACTAATCCTAGAGGATCACCCCCAAACGAGTACGATTCATCTCACCCCGCGTCGCAGTTTTGGGGAAATCATCATAGTACTCATGGGCTACGGAATGACGTTGATGGGGCTTTGGTTTGGCCTAGAGACGTTAATTACAACTGGTGATCTGAAGGGATTACTGATCATCTTGGTGATTTTTGGTGGCTTCGGGTGGTTGTTTTGGCTGGTGGGCAGTCGGGTGACGCGGATAGAGCTAACGCCGGATCGCCTGACCTTGGTGGTGACCCTGGGGTTTCACGGAGAAGTGAAGCACCGCTATCGTTGTCGCCCCAGCCTCAGGGTGACGGGGGCCTATCAAAGTGTGTTGAGCATGGACCGGGATCAGGCAATGCCGGATTTTAATCTCTTCGTGCAGCGGGGACGGTTTGGCAATCGGGCTAAGTATATTACCGCCTGCAACCAAACCCAAGGGTCTTGGCTGGTGGAGGGGATCGTGGCCTGGCGCGATGGGTTGCAATGCGATCGCCCCGCAACGGATTAATGATTGCTTAGGGATCTTGGGCGATCGCTTTGCGGTAAAGCTGCTGAATCGTTTTGAGGATGGATTCAATCACCGACGGATGATGAGCATGATCGGGGTCAAGCTCTTGCAGTTGCAGCAAAAAGCGGGCTTCTTGGGTTTGCACTTCGCCGTCGCTGTAGATCAAGGCGCTGATCGCTTCAAGGAGGGTTTGATAGTCGTCGTGGGTGTAGCGATCGCCCAAATAGCTTTTCACCCAGAGATAACATTCCTGGGGCTGCACCGGCTTCACTTCCGTCAGTAATGCCTTAATTTCGGGATCATCCACCAGGTTATTCTCCGTCGCCATGCGGTGCAGATAGTTGCGTTCTTCTGGTTGAATCACACCATCAATCCAGGCTGCCCCAATCAAAATCTTGAGAAGATCTTTTGTACTGTGGAGTTGTGGTGTGGGGGCTGTCATGCTGGGGTCATTCTTGGTTGCAACCAAAAGGCGAAATTTTCAGCCCTATTTTAGCACTGGAGCCTATCAGACTCTGGGCCAATTGACCCTGCACCATAGCTAGTACAGAGTCAAGACTTAATCTTCAGATCGTCTTGAATGCCCAAAGCTCAACGACATTAGGGCCGATCCGGCTTGATTCTAGTCGTCGTCCTCGGCGGCGGGAATGTCGTCTTCGGGGGAGGCAGTGGGTTTAAGTTGGGTGAGGAGGGTTAAGACGCGATCGCCCCGCTCAATGGAACGATCTTCAATGAACTGGACATTGGGCGTGCGGCGCAGGCGAATCCGTTGCCCCAATTCCCGCCGGATAAAGCCGGTGGAGGATTCCAACCCGGCCATGGTTTGTTCCCGCACATCATCGGAGCCGTAGATACTGACGAAAATCTTGGCATGTTGCAAATCCCCCGACACGGCTACATCGGTGACGCTGACCATGCCAGCGCCGACGCGATCGTCTTTGATTTCATGACCTAAGAGTTGGCTAACTTCGCGTTTAATCAGGGATGAAACGCGAGATACGCGGCGATTGGTAGCCATGAGGACTCCTCTCCTACTGAGCTAAAAAAAAATCCGGTGGATTAACCCCTTTCCTCTGTCACTATACGGGATTCAGTCCCAACATCGCGCGGAGTGTAAAGAAGATGAAGCCCGATAAGCCGATGAGAATTCCGATTAAGGCGGTCAGCCGGAGCGGACTGCTGAACATGGGGCGAACCCATTGGTAGAGGGCAAAAAAGACCCCTAGGGTAAATGTCACAAAATAGCGACAGTAGCGGAGCACATTCTCAAAAAATTCTTGCATGGTAGCGATCGCGCAACTAAAGATAGGTTCCCTTAACTGGTAGCATTATCCACGTAATTTCGACAAGCAACAGCGTTCACAGGACGGGGAATTTAATCGCGTGGAACATCTTGGGTTTTTAGTGGCGGGCGGCTTACTGTCGGGTCTGTTGGCGGGTTTGTTGGGGATTGGGGGCGGTACGGTGCTTGTGCCGATCTTAGTGGCGCTGGGCTACGGGTACGATCCATCCGTGGCCACCAGTAGTTTAGCGATCGTGATGACCTCCCTGTCTGGAACCCTGCAAAACTATCGCATGGGCTTTTTAGATTGGCGACGGGTAATCGTCCTGGCGATTCCTGCGATCGCCACCGCCCAAATCGGGCCGTTGTTGGTGGGTCAGATCCCCAATTTCGTCAAAGAAGCCGCCTTTGGGGTGTTGCTGATCGCCACCATTTTTCTCGTCATGCTGCGCAAGCGACTGATTGCCCAGCAGAACAGCGATCGCCCCACCCCCGCCCCCAACCTCCTCATCCCCCGCCTCAGTACCGGAGCCGCCGCCGGCCTCCTGGCCGGACTCTTCGGGGTTGGCGGTGGGGTGATCATGGTTCCGTTGCAAATGCTCCTGCTCAACGAACCGATCAAAACCGCCATCCAAACCAGCCTTGGGGTGATCGTCGTCACCGCCATCTCCGCCTGTGCGGGCCATGCCATCCAGGGCAATGTGTTAGGCATACCGGGATTAATTCTCGGTCTTGGGGGACTCGTCGGAGCGCAGATCAGTACCCGCTACCTCCCAAAACTGCCCGATCGCATCGTCAGTATCAGTTTTCGATCGCTTCTTGCCCTGCTGTCGCTCTACTTCTTTTGGCGTGCGATCGGCAGCTATCCCACCTAGGTTATGACGATTCTGATCCCCCAACCCAGCCCATGGTTGTTGATTAGAAATGATCATTAAACTCTCATAATCTATCCGTCCGACTAAATGTAATTAAAGTTACAGAAAAAACTGACGTACCCCTCCAAGATCAACACGTTTCTGTCGTGTTCTTTCTAGTTAGCACACCAGTCTGAGTGAGTCTGGCAATGGACTGAACTCACGTTCATATAGTGTTCAGGACTAGACTTTTAGTAATGAATCCGGTACTTTTATAGACTCAGTAACGACTCAGGATGATCGGGTTTTCCCAGAATGCAAGACAGGTGCTCCGGAGTGCTTTCTGGTTTGGCGTTGAATCCCATTCAACACCCTGGGAACCCCATTCGATGACAATCCTGAGCATTCCAGAAAATGACTGTGTTTCTTTAGATTCAGGAAAGTTTTGTAGTGATGTCCAAATCAACTCTGGTCAATTCTTTCTCTGCTCGCGAGAGAAGGGAGAGAGCGGCAGCAGGAAATTTGAAACCTGTGCAGCAACTGTTGCGCTGGTTTTCACCCTATTGGATTGCCTGCATTCCACTAGTGGCGATCATCCTTGTGGTGTGGGATTCCGCTGCGTTTGCCCAACATGCCATTGACCTTGACGAGCTGGATTTTGCCGATCCGGAAGTCATCAAAGGCACTCTAGACACCGTATTCATCCTAGCTTCAGCGATTTTGGTGATCTTCATGAACGCCGGTTTCGCCATGTTGGAAGCTGGATTCTGTCGCCAAAAGAACGCGGTCAACGTGTTGGCGAAAAACTTGATCGTGTTCGGCATTGCGGCGATCGCGTATTGGGCGATCGGCTTTGCCTTCATGTACGGTCAAGGCAACGGCTTCATTGGCAGCACGGGATTCTTCCTCCTCAGTGAAGACCCCGCCGACTACGGCTTAGACCCCTTCCCGGCAGGCTTGCCCATTTCGGCATCGTTCCTGTTCCAAGTGGCCTTTGCCGCGACGGCTGCCACCATTGTGTCCGGTGCTGTTGCCGAACGGATTCACTTCGTGTCCTTCCTGATTTTCGCGTTCTTACTCGTTTCCGTCTCCTACCCCATCACCGGCCACTGGGTCTGGGCTGGCGGTTGGCTCAGTGAAGCGGGCTTTAGCGATTTTGCCGGCTCGACAGTGGTTCACTCCGTCGGGGGTTGGGCTGCGTTGATGGGGGCGGCCTTCCTCGGCCCCCGGATCGGCAAATATAACGACAGTGGCATCAACGCCATTCCTGGCCACAACATGAGCATTGCGACCCTAGGGTGTTTGGTGCTGTGGGTGGGCTGGTATGGGTTTAACCCCGGTTCTGAATTGGCTGCTAGTCCTAACATTACCTACATCGCGTTGACCACGACCTTGGCAGCGGCGGCGGGTGGTGTGGCTGCGACGGCGACCTCTTGGCTCAAAGATGGTAAGCCTGACCTCTCGATGGTGATCAACGGCATCTTGGCAGGTCTGGTGGGCATCACCGCCGGCTGTAATGCGATTCCTTACACCGGATCTGTGATTACGGGTGCGATCGCTGGCGTGATCGTCGTCTTCTCCGTATCCATCTTCGATAGCCTCCATATCGACGACCCCGTGGGTGCAACCTCAGTTCACCTCGTCTGCGGGATTTGGGGAACCCTCGCCGTGGCAATCTTCGGCGGCGGTAACTTCGTTGCGCAAGTGATCGGGATTCTCGCCGTTGGTGGCTTCACCGTGGTCTTTAGCTCCATTGTTTGGTTGGCGTTGAAATTCACCATCGGCATTCGGGTTAGTCCGGAAGATGAATTACAAGGTCTGGATATTAGCGAACATGGAATGGAAGCGTACAACGGTTTCGTGACCGAAACGGATACCTTTGCCGGTGGCCAAGCCATGGGCATTAGCGGTAGTTCCGAAGCTTAAAACCCATTCGATTGAACCCGCTTCCCTTTAATCTAGATGCAAAATCTGCGACTCTAGGTTAAAGGGAAGCCTTCGTTTGAGGCTAAAATTCTGTATTGTGTTTACTCCCCTTTTATATCGTTTGCTCCAATCTGCTCACCGTTGGGCTGCCTTTTCCCTCGCAGCGAACGTCCTCTTGCTCTTTGCCCTGTTTGCCGTCACTCAACGTCCGGTTGAACCCAAACTCGCCCTCGCTTCCTTGGCGGGTAGCTCTCAGCAGCTCCTGGCCAAGACCCCTGTGCCCAGTCCCCACGATCGCAGCCATCGCCAAGCCCTGTCCTATCAGCAATGGGTGGATCTGCTGGCCCAGGAAGCCAGCGCCGCCGCCCAGAATCAACCCAATAACTTGATGGTGTTAATGGGAGATTCCATCACCCTCTGGTTTACCCATGACCTGCTGCCCCCCGGCCAGACTTGGCTCAATCAAGGCATTTCGGGGGAAAAAACCCTAGGACTTTTGCGGCGCTTGCATTTGTTGGATCACACTCGCCCCCAAGCGGTGTTTATGATGATCGGGATTAATGATGTGTTGTGGGATGTGAGTGATGCGACGCTGTTGGCCAATTCCCGGTTGATTATGCAGGATTTGCGCCGCCAACATCCCCGCAGCCGTGTGGTGGTGCAGTCGATTTTGCCCCATGCTGGTGCGTCTGCTACCTGGGAGGGGCGCGATCGCCTCCTCTCGATCCCCAATGGCCGCATTCGCCGTCTCAACCTCGAACTCGAACGCATTGCCGCCCAAGAAGGAGCGACATTCCTCAACCTTTATCCCCTCTTTGCCGATGAGCGCGGTAATCTAAAAATGGATCTCAGCACCGATGGCCTGCATCTCAACCGGGACGGCTATCGCGTTTGGTCTACGGCCCTGCAACTGTTCATCGGCCTCGAACTGGATCATACCCATCGCAAAACGGATTAAATCGTCTCTTTCATTCATGGATACCAAAACCTTTAAACGCACCCTCAACCATTCTGAAAACTACCACCGCAAAGGCTTTGGCCATCAGGATGAAGTCGCGGGGGTCATGGATCGCGAATACCAAAGCTCGTTAATTCAGGAGATTCGCGATCGCAACTACCAACTCCAACGGGGCGCAATCACCATTCATCTCGCCGAATCCTTTGGGTTTTGTTGGGGCGTGGAGCGAGCGGTCGCCATGGCCTACGAAACGCGCCAACATTTTCCCACCGAACGGATTTGGATCACCAACGAAATTATCCATAATCCGGCGGTGAATCAACGGTTACGGGAGATGAATGTCGGGTTTATCCCCGTGGAGGCGGAGGTCAAGGACTTTAGCGTTGTCGAAGTGGGGGATGTGGTGATTTTGCCCGCCTTTGGGGCCAGCGTGTCGGAAATGCAGTACCTCAATGATGTGGGCTGTACGATTGTGGACACCACTTGCCCGTGGGTGGCGAAGGTGTGGAATTCCGTCGAGAAACATAAAAAGCGGGACTATACCTCGATTATCCACGGCAAATATCAGCATGAGGAAACGGTCGCCACGAGTTCCTTTGCGGGTAAATATTTGGTGGTGTTGAATTTGGCTGAGGCTCAGTATGTGGCGGACTACATCCTTAAGGGGGGCGATCGCGCCGAATTCATGGCCAAGTTTGCCAATGCCCATTCTGACGGGTTTGATCCCGATCGCGATCTCGACCGCGTCGGCGTGGCCAACCAAACCACGATGCTCAAAAGTGAAACCGAAGCGATCGGGAAACTCTTTGAGCACACCATGTTGCAGAAATATGGCCCCGTCGAACTGAATACCCATTTCATGAGCTTCAACACGATTTGTGATGCCACCCAAGAGCGTCAGGATGCGATGTTTTCCCTCGTGGAACAGCCCCTCGATCTCCTGGTGGTGATTGGCGGCTTTAACTCTTCCAATACCACCCACCTCCAAGAAATCGCCGTGGAACGGGGGATTCCCTCCTATCACATCGATAGTGGCGATCGCATCGGCCCCGGCAACCGCATCGAACATAAACCCCTCGACACCGAGCTGGTGATCACAGAAAATTGGCTCCCCGCTGGCCCGCTCCAGGTCGGCATCACCTCCGGAGCTTCCACCCCCGACAAATCCGTCGAAGCCATCATCGAAAAAATCTTCGCCCTCAAACCCTAAGATCACCCGATCACCCCATGGAACCGAGGAGCCAGGCGGCCTAAGTCCCCTGGCTCCTCGGCAGAGTCGGACTAATTAAAGGGCCGGAACGGATCATCCTCGCGATCGTCGCCGAGGAGAGACTCGATCGTCTTCGCCCCTAATTGATTGCCCTGCTGTTCGTAAAGATTCAGCGCCGATTGCCAAGCCGTAATCGCTTCGCGGCGACGCTCACGGGACTGGAGAGCAATGCCTAGGCGGTGGAAGCCCACCGGATCATCCGGGGCCAACTGGGTAACGCGACGATAGGCCACGATCGCCGGTAAATAGGCCCGCTCTTGAAACAAAATATCCCCAATGCTCAACTGCGCCTCTGGGGTATCGTCCGCCATCGCGACGGCACGATAAAAAATCTTCTGCGCCTCATCTTCGTTGCCCTGTTCTTGCAAGACCCCACCGATTTGCACCTGCACCATCGGATTGCGAGGATCAATGCGGGCAGCTTGGTTAAAGGCTTGCAGGGCTTCGTCTTGCTGATTGGTCATGCCAATCAAGAAAATACCCAACTGCATCCACAGGTTGGCATTCTGGGGATAGCGTCGGGCCGATTGGCGCAGCAAATCAATGGCCTCTTGGGGGCGATCCTGTTCGAGGAGGGCGGTGGACATCATGCCGTAAACACTGCCATCTTGTGGATCAAGGGCGGCGGCCTGTTGATAGACTTGGTAGGCTTCTCGGTGGCGGCCTTGGCGCATCATCACCACACCCAGCCCTAGGTAACTATCCACATGGTTGCGATCGAGTTGGAGGATGCGGCGATAGGATTGCTCGGCTTCGGTGTTGCGATTGAGTTGCGCGTGACAGAAGGCGAGGGCATAGAGAAACGGAATATTATTCGGCTCCAGGATCAACGCATATTCGTAGGCTTGGGCGGCGGCGTTGTATTGGCCCTGGAGGGTGTAAAGATAGCCAATGCCGGAATAAATTCTGGGATTGGTGCGATCGATATAGACCGCTTGTTGGTAGGCTTCGAGGGCGCGATCAAACTCTCCGGATTCGACGAGATCCCGTCCTTGCCGGAGGTAATTGTCAAGTTGCTCATTGCGGGCGGAGGTTTGACCAAAACCGGGCTGGGGGAGAAGTGTCAGTCCCACCATGAGACTGAATCCTGCGATCGCCCGTCCCCATTGTTGCATTCTTGTTCGACTGATTCGACTCATCTGTTCCATGACTCCTCAACTGGATGAGGAGCCACCAATACCCCCCATCCATAACAGCTATTCTTCACCCATTAGGCAGCATGCTGCCGATACCATTCAATTGTATTCGCTAAGCCTTGGCGAAAATCGGTTTGAGCAAAAAAATTGAAGGTTTCTTTGGCCCGTTGAGTATCGAGACAGCGACGGGGTTGACCATTGGGCTGATCCGTTTGCCAGACAATCTCACCCTTGAACTCCATCAAGTCGCAAATCAACTCCACCAGATCCCGAATCGAAATTTCCGATCCCGTCCCCAAATTCACCGGCTCCGGCGCATCATAGCCTTGGGTCGCCATCACAATCCCACGGGCAGCATCGACGGAATAGAGGAATTCACGAGTGGGGCTACCATCGCCCCAAGCCGGTAACTGGGTATCACCCCGCTGTTGGGCTTCGTGAACCTTGCGAATCAACGCCGGAATTACATGGGAACTGGCGGGGTCGAAATTATCTTCGGGGCCGTAGAGGTTCACCGGCAGCAGATAAATCCCATTGAAGCCGTACTGTTGACGGTAGGCTTCAAGCTGCACCAAGAGGGCCTTTTTGGCGATACCGTAGGGAGCGTTGGTTTCTTCCGGATAGCCATTCCAGAGGTCGTCTTCTTTAAAGGGGACGGGGGTGAATTTGGGATAGGCGCAAATCGTCCCCACGCAAACGAATTTTTCCACACCAGCCTGATAGGCCGCATGGATCAGTTGAGCACCCATCATCAGGTTGTCATAAAACAATTCGGCGGGTTTTTCACGATTGAGGCCAATTCCTCCCACATGGGCGGCCAGGTGAATGATGATGTCTTGGTTTTGGACGACGGCTTCACAGGCGGGCATTTGACAGAGGTCGTAATCGCGCGATCGCACCACCGTAATCAAATCCGCCTGCGCCCCCGCCGCCACCAACTGGGCCACCACTTGCTTCCCTAAAAAACCCGCCCCGCCTGTGACGAGCACTCGCTTTCCGCTCAGTTCTACCATGATTCAATTCATCTCTTGCGTATACGACAAACGGATGACTCGCTTTGAAAGGGTTCGATCCAAGCACCGCTAGGGTCATCCCACCATTGCACAGCCGCCCAAGATGGACTTGGGTTCGTCCTTGGATCAACAGAAAAAGCCTAGTCCACCGTCATCCGGTTATGGTGTAAATAGGCTAAATCAGCCTTGAGTTGTTCAGTCACAACCCCCGTCGGTGGCTCCAGACCCAGCGCAGTCAAATCCGCATCCACCATTAATTTCACCAATTCTTCAAAGGTGATCGACGGTTCCCAACCCAGTTGTTTTTTCGCCTTCGTACAGTCACCAATCAATAAATCCACTTCCGCCGGTCGCAGGTAGCGCGGATCAAACTTGACATAGTCTTCCCAATTGAGATTGACATGGCTAAAGGCAATCTCCAGGAATTGCCGAATCGAATAGGTTTCATTGGTGGAAATGACGTAGTCATCGGGCTTGTCCTGTTGCAACATCATCCACATCGCCCGCACATAGTCGCGGGCATAGCCCCAATCCCGTTTGGAGTCCAGATTTCCTAAATACAGATCCTCCTGTTGTTTGGCGACAATCCGGGCGACGGCGCGGGTAATCTTGCGGGTCACGAAGGTTTCCCCCCGTCGTGGTGATTCATGGTTAAACAGAATCCCGTTGCAGGCGAACAGATCGTAGGATTCGCGGTAGTTAATCGTTTGCCAATGGGCGTAGACTTTAGCGCAGGAGTAAGGACTACGGGGATAAAATGGGGTTTCTTCACTTTGGGGCACATGTTGGACTTTGCCAAACATTTCCGATGACCCGGCTTGATAAAAGCGGACTTCTTGGCCGGTGCGCTGTTGGTAGTCCCGCATGGCTTCGAGGATGCGTAATGCCCCCATGCCGACGGCATCGACGGTATATTCTGGCGCGTCAAAACTAACGCGCACATGGGACTGAGCGCCTAGGTTATAGATTTCCTGGGGTTGCACTGCTTCAATGATGCGCCGGAGGGTGGTGCCATCGGTGAGGTCTCCGTAATGCAGGAAGAGACGAGCGTCTTCGTCATGGGGATCAACATAGAGGTGATCGATCCGATCCGTGTTAAAGGTGGAAGTCCGGCGAATAATGCCATGGACTTCGTAGCCTTTTTCGAGGAGAAGTTCAGTGAGATAGGAGCCATCTTGACCGGTGATCCCTGTGATTAGAGCTTTTTTGAGTTGCGTCATCGTATCGGCTTGTCCTTACATTGTTCTAAGGTTGACTCTGCGGTTGAGAGTATTTTCTCTCTTCAACTTAGTAGAAATACAGAGATTTCGTGTGATCTATAACTGACTTTTTTACTTTTGCTATCACTGCGAGTCTCACGCGCTGAGGGCCGATGAAGGGAAGAGGCGCGATCGCACCTCTTCCCTAATACGCACCATTGTTGCCCGGAAACAGAATCACACCGATGGTTTTCACAATAATGAAGAGATCCAAAACCCAATTATGGTGACCAGAATAGTACACATCGATTTGAATCCGCCGTTGGTAGGGAATATCATTGCGGCCGGACACTTGCCAGAGGCCGGTGATGCCCGGTTGTACCCGCAGCACCCGATCCATGTAGCGACCGTAGCGGGGCACTTCTTCCGGCACGAGGGGACGGGGTCCGACGACGCTCATATCACCTTTGAGCACATTCCAAAATTGGGGCAGTTCGTCTAAGCTCGTGAGGCGGAGAAATTTACCGATGCGGGTGATGCGGGGATCTTGGCGGAGTTTGTAGTCGGATTCAAATTCTTGGCGCAGTTGGGGACAGTTGGACACCATCTCAGACAGGAGGGTGTCGGCGTTGTTGACCATGGTGCGAAATTTGATACATCGGAAGGGTTTGTGATGTTTTCCGATGCGTTCTTGACAGTAGAAGATGGGGCCGGGGGATGTGAGGGCAATGAGCGCCGCCAACACGAGATAGAGGGGGGACAGGATGACTAGAATCGTGGCGGCGAACAGAATATCAAATACCCGTTTTTGCCGCAATCGATTAAAGCGTTGCGATCGCGCCCGTTGGGACTGGGCCGACTGTTGATAGGTGGGGGACTTTGATGGTCGGCCCTTGGCCATCAACCCACGGATTAATTTGACGGAAACCAGTTGGCTTTCGGCGGTCATTGTACTCCTCTTCACATCACACCACGTAACTTTAAGCGATCGCTCAAGACAGTTCGACCGTCTAAGCTAGCTGAACTCTTCCCGATTCCTATCACACAATGGGGGCGGGCGAGTGGCTGTATACCGATCAATACAGTCAAGATATCGCTGCTGAAAAACCGCTGGAGCAAACTGATGAGCTTGCTGCTGGCAGGATTCTGGTCGAATTTTGCCACAGATTTCCTCAAAAATTCTAACGGTTTTCACCAACGCCGCTGCGGTTTGGGGGCCAAAAAGCAAACCGGTTCCCGTGGTGGGGGCGTGCCGAATGTCTTGCACCGTTTCTAATGACCCGCCTGCACCATAGGCAATGACGGGGGTTCCGCAGGCTTGGGCTTCCACAGGGGCAATCCCAAAATCTTCACAGGCGGCATAGACAAAGGCTTTGGCTTGGGCCATGTAGGTGGCAACGGTGGCGTTGGATTGATTGCCGAGGAGTTGAATATTGGGCTTGGCGATCGCCTGCAACGTTGCTCGCTCTGGGCCATCCCCAATCACCACCAACGGCAACCCCAACTGATTAAACGCCTCGACAATTAGTTTTACACGCTTGTAACTCACTAACCGGCAGACGGTCAGATAAAAATCCGCCTTTTCAGGTTGATACGAGAAGCGATCGAGTTGCACGGGGGGGTAAATCACCTCCGCCTGACGACGGTAGCAGCGCCAAATTCGCTGGGCCGTGTGGTGCGAGTTGGCAATGAAGTGATCCACACGGTTCGCACTCAGCACGTCCCACTGACGCAGGTAATGGAGGATCAGGCGGGTGGCAATGCCCGGCAAGCCACGACCGAGGCGACTACTGCGCAGGTAATCAAAGGTGAGATCCCAGGCGTAGCGCATCGGGGTATGGCAGTAACAGATGTGGTGTTGTTGAGAATGGGTGAGGATGCCTTTGGCGACGGCGTGGGAGGAGGAGAGGATGACATCGTAGCCGCTGAGGTCGAGTTGTTCGATGGCGAGGGGTAGGAGGGGGAGGTATTTTTGGATGCCCTGTTTTGCCTTGGGAAAATGCTGGAGGAAGGTGGTTCCGATCGCCCGTTGATAGAGGTAGCTGTCCGGGTTGGTGGATTCAAAATCGATCAAGGCGTAGAGATCCGCCTCAACATGGTGCAAAATTTCACGAACCACAAGCTCCGAGCCGCCCGTAGCGTTGGGGGTGAGCCATTCGTGAACTAAAGCAAATTTCATGGAGCGATCGCGCAGAGGACTAGATTAAGAATTATGAAGGAAAGTGGCAGGGGGAGCAAGGATTTACCGCTTCAGCCAAGGATTACCCCTAGTCCGCATGAGACGCGATCGCACCTGTGCAGGTTTCATCCTGAGGCACAGGATCGCCACAATAAACGCCAGCACTACTCTAACTCGTGAGTGCTGGCGTTTATCTTCAACCAAAAATTATCGCCGATTGTATGATTAAGGTCTTTATATCAGCTGACCTCATTTCCATTAATTATCAAGATTGCCAGACAATTGTGGTGACATTTTATTTTTTAATGTTTTCTTTAGATTGTCCTGATGATTGAGCCAAATGGGAGATCAACACCGCTGCGAGCCTCAATGCTTGTACAGGGTAACGCCCAGTTTTTGCGTGAGCCACACCTCAAAATTCCGAATCGGGTACGATCGCGCCGCAATCAACGGGTCTACCATCGGCTCCACCAAAATTGTAAACAGCCCCAAGCGATTTCCCGCGAGGGCATCGGTGAAGAGGCGATCGCCCACCATCGCCACCGCTTCGGGCGGCAACTGCATCGCCTCCATCGCCTGACGCAGTTTGCGCCGCGACGGCTTCCGCGCCCCCAGGATATAGGGCAAATTCAGCGCCTCCGCAATGCCCCCAATCCGCGACTCACTCAGGTTATTACTCACCAACCACAGCGCCACATGCTGACGAATCTCCTCAATCCAGTCCGCCACCTCCGGGGAAACCTGCCGCTGCTTCAGGGGCACGAGGGTTTCATCCACATCCAAAATCAGGCCCTGGAGGTGATGGGTCTTCACCACCTCCGGAGTCAACGCCAAAATCGTGCCCCCCAGTACCAAACTGGGGCTAAGTAAGTGATCCCATCGTCCATTAACCATTGTGTTTCTATCCTGAATCAGTGCGAATCATTAAGGCGGGGGACTGGGGAGCGATCGCCCCGCCCGAATCCGTTGGGCAGCCGCTTCGTGCTCCTCTAGCGTCCGACTAAACACATGAGTGCCGTCATACCGCGCCACAAAGAAAAGATACTCCGTCGCCACCGGGTTCAGCGTGGCCGCCAAACTCCCCTGGCCTGGACTTGCGATCGGGCCCGGCGGCATCCCCGGATTGAGATAGGTATTATAGGGCGACGGCGTTTGCACATCCGCTAAGGTAAGGGGCTGATCCGGGGTTTGCCGTCGTCCCAACACATATTCCACCGTTGGGTCAGACTCAAGGCGCATCCCCTGGGCCAACCGTTGGCGAAACACACCCGCAATGATGCCCCGTTCCGCCGCCACGCCCGCTTCTTTTTCCACCATGCTCGCCAATGTCACCCACTCCACCAGAGACAACCCTGGATCAGTCTGCCCTTGATACAGGGGTAACGCCTTCTGTTCAAACCGTTTCAGCATGATCGCAATCACCTGTTGGGGCGTTGTGCCTGCGGGGGGGAGTTGGTAGGTATCGGGATAGAGGAAGCCTTCTACTGTGGTGATGTCCGCCGGTAGCCAGGTAAATTCAGCGGTGGGAACCGTTTGGGCGGCTTGGAGGAAGGTTTCAGCGGGGAAGAGGCCTTGGGATTCTAAGGCTTGGGCAATGTCGGTTAAACGCCAACCTTCGGGAATGGTGAGGGTGGATTGAAACACTTGCCCCGTCCAAATGGATTGAGCGATCGCCGTCATATCCTGACCCGGCGACAACACATATTGCCCCGCCTTAAAACTCCCCGCTTGATCCTGCAACGCCAGCCAAAACGCCCAAACATTCCACGCCCACGCCGAATGAATCACCCCCGCCGCCTCAAGATCCGCCCCAATCTGGCGCGTTGACGTATCCGCAGGCACTTCCACCTGAATTTCCACCGGCTGATTCTCCGCCTCGATCATCACCGGCGACACCGCCCAGCGCCACCACTGGTAACCATGCCAGCCACTCAGCAGCAACACCCCCGGCAAAATACCAAGGGGATACAACCACTGCGAGAATGAACTAAGCTTTTTCATGGGAGCTGCGATCGCCAAGGGAGATTAATGGCCAATCATAATCTTTTCTATTCCTCTTCCTCTCGTTCCATCTCTTGAATGAGGAGTTCTCGCAGATGGGGCTGCAAGTCTTGGACTTCTTCAAAAGACAGGAGTTCAATTTGGCGATTTGGAGCGCGACGGGCAAACAGCAGGAGAGGATCGAGCGGCGTATAGATCTCGTATTTTTGATCGTTGTGGTAGAAATGCGTCAGGACTTGAAAATGCTCAGATTCCACCTGTCCATTGTCCGTCGGCACTTCTAGGGTCAATTCCTCCACGACTTCCGGCAGTTCGCCCGACACGGTCAGGGTGTAGGCGGCGTAGTTCAGGGTGAGATTTTGTTCAGAGAGGACAGCTTTGGCATCAGCAAACACTTGTTCAATTTCCTCATCTTCTTCCACCCAGGCGGCATCGGCTTCATCATCATCGCTATCCCAAGCAATGATGGTCACGGGCGAGTCTACGGGTAAGAGAATCAAATAGGTGTTACCGCTGTCTTTAAAGCTCTGCTCCACAGAACATTCTAGCGATCGCCCTGCTTCATCCAATAACGTCACACTATCGGGAATGGATGGGTCGTGATCAGGGGGAAATGGAGGGGACGGCATAGTCAATCCAGTGCGGCAACGAAAGGTAGCTCTCAGAATATCAAAAAAGGGGAAAGGGGCATACGCTTCAACGGGTGATCAGAAGAACGTGGCTGGCTCGATGCTACCCGATTTCACCCTGGGCGTAGCATTGATGAGGATTAGATCTGAATCCGCCGCAGCCGGGACAAGCCAAGGCTGGGACGATTACGGAGCGCGATCGGGTTCGATTAAGCTGGGTAGCCAGTTGCGGCTAAATTGGCAATCTTGGAGCATGGCTTCAGACAGGGTTGCATCTCGTGCATCGCTGGAATCAAATTGATAGTTGCCTGTTCGCGCTTGTTCGTAGGCGCGTGGGTCGGTCAAGAGGGCGAGGGTTGAGCGACGATAACGACAGAGGGCATAGACGGCTTGACGCTGGGGGTTTTTGAGGAGGAAAGCATTCATTTGGACGACACAGCGATCGCCCTCCCACTCGCGCACCACACTTTCGATCGCCACATCCGGAATCAGCGGAAACCCGATCGCCGTTGCCGCCGGTTGGCAACGCGCCAGCCGATCCAAAAAGGGGACAGGGTCGAGATAGTTCCGGGGTGCAGGATTTGTTGGAACCGGTCGCCCATTGTCGAGGCAGATGCGGCGACCGTCGGGATCAATGTAGTACTCATCACAGGGGGGATCATTGGCGATCGCAGTGTGGGGATCGGCCAGAAAATTGAGGAGAGCGATCGCGCTGCTGTAAGCAAGGGTGGTGACTGTTTTGGAAAACATAGCGTTAACTCGTTGGGGATTCTGAATTAAGAAGACCTCTTAAGCATCATCTTAAATTTGATAACCGAGAGGACGGAGAATGGAAGGCACTTGGGCGGCGCGATCGCCCTGTAATTCTAAGGTCATGTCTTTCACCGCCCCCCCTGCACCACAGGAGGTTTTCAGGGTTTTGAGCAGGGCTTTGAGGGTAGCATCCGAGGTTTGAAAGCCGCTGATGATTGTGACGGTTTTCCCCTTGCGGCCTTTGCGGGTGACTTGGATCTTCAGTTTTTGTTGTTCGGGGGGGAGTTCGGGAGTCGCGGGGGCGATCGCTTCTTCGGTGCTCGCAGAACCAAATTCAGAATAGGCGACGCGATTTTTTGCAGGACGGGCAGCCATAGAGATGATTACAAGGTAAGGGGGTCTTCCTGATATTCTAGGGGGTGCTATCTCGCTTGAAGGAAGCCTTTTGCCATGCGCCTGTCTCAGATGCTTTTCGTTACGCTGCGGGAATCGCCAGCAGAAGCGGTGATTCCCAGTCATCAACTGCTGTTACGGGCAGGCTATATCCGCCGCACAGGGAGCGGGGTCTATAGCTATTTGCCGTTGATGTGGCGGGTGTTGCGCAAGGTGTCGCAGATTGTGCGCGAAGAGATGGACGCGACGGGGGCGCAGGAATGTTTGTTACCCCAACTGCAACCGGCGGAACTGTGGCAGGAGTCGGGGCGCTGGGATACCTACACGAAGGCGGAAGGGATTATGTTTGCGTTCCGCGATCGCCAAGATCGCGATGTGGCCCTAGGGCCCACCCATGAGGAGGTGATTACGGCGATCGCCAAAGATATGATCCGCTCCTATCGCCAATTGCCCCAACATCTCTATCAAATTCAAAGCAAATTCCGCGACGAAATTCGCCCCCGCTTTGGCCTGATGCGCGGTCGAGAATTCATCATGAAAGACGGCTATTCCTTCCACACCGATGCCGACAGCCTCAAAGCCACCTACGCCGACATGGATCGGGCCTATCGGAATATGTTCCGCCGTTGTGGGTTGGACTTTGTCGCCGTAGAAGCGGATTCCGGCGCGATCGGCGGGTCGGGTTCCCAAGAGTTTATGGTGTTGGCAGACATTGGCGAAGATGAGGTGCTCTACACCCCGGATCAACGCTACGCCGCCAACGTGGAAAAAGCCACCTCGATCCCCCCCGATGCGATCGCCTCTCCCTTCACCACCACCGAAAAACGCCCCACCCCCAACACCGCCACGATCGCCACCCTCGCCGCATTGGCCCATTGTTCCCCGACGGCGATCGTTAAAAATGTCCTCTATCAAGTCACCTACGACACCGGGTTAATCGTCTTGATTTTGGTGAGTATTCGCGGCGATCAGGATGTGAACGATGTGAAATTGCAAAATGAGGCGGCCCGGATGGCGGCGGACTTTGGCGCGAGTACGGTGCTGAGTGTGGAGGTTCCCGATGCGGAGATGCAGCAAAAATGGGCGGCGCATCCCTTGCCCCTGGGCTATATCGCGCCGGATTTGGGGGATAACTACATCGCGAAAACGGCGCTGATTCATCCGCACTTTGTCCGCTTGGCTGATCCGACGGTGGTGGAGTTGAAAAATTTTGCCACGGGGGCCAATGAGGCGGGGCATCATGTGTTTGGTGCGAATTGGGGTGAACAGTTTGACCTGCCGAAGGTGGTGGATCTGCGCAAGGCGATGGCGGGCGATCGCGCTCACCATGACCCCAGCCAAATCCTCCAATCCGCACGGGGGATCGAAGTGGGCCACATTTTCCAACTCGGCACGAAATATTCCCAAGCCATGGGCGCAACCTTCACCAACGAAGCCGGGGAGGAAATGCCCCTGGTGATGGGCTGCTATGGTGTGGGCGTGTCGCGTCTGGCACAGTCAGCGGTGGAACAATGCCACGACAAGGACGGGATTATCTGGCCGGTGGCGATCGCGCCTTATCAGGTGATCATCGTCATTCCCAATATGAGCGATGCCGACGCAGTGGCGGCCGCGGAAACACTCTACGCCGATTGTGAAGCGGCCGGGTTAGAGGTGCTCCTTGATGACCGCACCGAACGCGCCGGGGTGAAGTTTAAAGACGCGGACTTAATCGGCATTCCTTACCGGATTGTGACGGGGCGATCGCTCAAACAGGGCAAAGTGGAAGTCGTCCAACGGGCCACAAAGGAAGCCCAAGAAATCCCCCTCGGTGATGTGGTGGCCACCCTGAAGGACTGGTACGAGGCAGCGATCGCCTAACCTCACGATTCGGTCGTCAAGAGTTGCGAGATGACTGCTGCGCAGGGTTTTCTTAACCCGTTGGGTTGCGGCGGATTTTAGTGGGCGCGATCGCTTCAGTAAAATATAAGCAGTGAATGAGGTGCAACCATGCAAACCCCAGCCCAAGCCTTCGTAACGACTCCACCACCAAACGCGGAACCCGCCGATGAGCAGCCGCCCACCGAATTAGACATCTCTCACATCGTCACTGAGGATGAAACGCCCGTGGATAACCTGATTCAGGAAAAATTGCAACGTCTGCTTGTCCATTGTCTCTATCACGCTTTTCGCAGTGAGCAGCCGTTTATTGCGATGGCTGATGTGGGGCTGTTTTCGGCACTCCATGGGCCGCCCCTCGTGCCCGATGTGATGCTCAGTTTAGGGGTAGAAATTGCCGCTGATTGGAGCCAGAAGCGCCATCGTTCCTACTTTATTTGGGAATTTGGGAAGCCTCCCGATGTGGTGATTGAAATCGTGTCCAATCGGAAAGGGCACGAAGGCGATCGCAAACTCATCGACTATAGCCGGATTCGGGTGTCCTATTATGTGGTGTTTGATCCCCTGGAATATTTATCGGCGCGGGTGTTGCGGGTCTATGGGCTGCGGGAAGGGCAATATCATCTGTTAGACGATGCCTGGTTGCCGGGGGTGGGTTTGGGTTTAACCCTGTGGTCGGGTTCCTTTGAGGGGAAACAGTACGATCGCTGGCTTCGATGGTGCGATCGTAATGGGAACATTCTCCCCACCGGCAGCGAACAAAGTGCCCAAGAAGCCCAGCGAGCCGAACAGGAAGCCCAGCGAGCCGATACCGCCGAAGCTAAACTCGCCGCCCTGATGGCTAAACTTGCCGCCCAAGGTATCGACCCCGATCAACTGGATCGCCCCTCCTGAGCTACCCTAGATCCGTTGTTATCCGGGGCTACACATGGCGAAACGACTGTGGATTACGGGGATTGGTGGGTTTTTAGGGTGGAACGTGGCGGCGATCGCCCCTCCCGATTGGGAACTCTACGGAACCACCCACCGCCCCGGCATTCAACATCCCAACGTCGCGATCGCCCCCCTCGACCTCACCGATCACGCCGCCCTCACGGCCTACTTTGACCACATCCGCCCCGATGGGGTGCTGCACCTCGCCGCCCTCTCCCGCCCCAACCAGTGCCAAACCCAGCCCGAACGCTCCTACGCCGTCAATGTCACCGCCACCACCCGGATCGCCGAACTCTGCGCCGCCCGTCAGATTCCGCTGCTGTTCACCTCTAGCGAACTCGTCTTTGACGGCCACCATCCCCCCTACGACGAAACCTCCCCCGTCTGCCCGATCAACCGCTACGGCGAGCATAAAGTTTTGGCCGAGCAGCAGATTCGCGATCGCTACCCCGCCGCCACCATTGCCCGGATGCCCGTGATGTTTGGCGTGCCGTCTCCTCAATCTGAAAGTTTCCTGCAACCCTTTTTACGCCAACTTCGCAGCGGCGAACCCTTGCGCCTCTTCACCGACGAAATTCGGATGCCCGTTAGCGCCACCACCGCCGCCCAGGGTCTGTTTCGCCTCCTCGATCAACCGGGGGAACTCGTTCACCTGGGGGGGCGCGATCGCCTCTCCCGCTACGACATCGGCCAACTCCTCGCGGCAATTTTCGAGATTCCCCATGCTCGCCTCGCCCCCTGCCGCCAAGCTGATGTGACGATGGCCGCCCCCCGTGCTGCGGATCTCACCCTCGACAGTGGTAAAGCCTTCGCCCTCGGCTACAATCCCCCCTCGGTGCGATCGCAACTCTTGGCATTGCGCGATCGGGTGTGATGGGTGTCACCCCTAATCACTGAGAGGTGTCACGGGGAAATGGAGATGCGATCGTGCTGCCCCCGTGAGCAACATCATCCCAATTACCGACGCTGATCAATTGCATTCGTCTGTCAATCCGTGAAGATACAGATATGAGCAATCGGAGAGCAACCCTATGAAATTCAACCCGTCTCGTCCTACCTGTGCAGCCCGTCGCTACACCGTTCGCACTGTTGAATTCCAAAACAGCCCTATCCTTAGCCCCATGGATACAGCACATCCATTCACCGGGCGGATGGGCTTAGGGTTAAACCGCAATCTACGCGGGGTGTTGTAGTTATCTGTTTGTCCTCTTTCTTCTTCCAACTTAACGTTCAGTAACATTCAGAGTTTCGGCCTGAGCAACCGAAACTCTTTTTTGTGGTTTCAGTTCCGTTAGTGAGCCAGAGGCTCCTAGTGCCGCGTCAATGCAAAGAATTAGGATGTTGGTAGGGTGCTGTTAGCGAAGCGTAACGCACCGTCACGTTGAGTGTTGGACATTCAATACAATCCGAATATTAAGTCTTGACTCTGTACTAGTCCCATGGTTGGAGTGATCCTGTGGAGAGCGAGCGTCTCGCTTGCTGCCTGGAGGGCAAAATCCCGGATATCAGCCTGTTTTTTAGCGTCAAGCCTGTGGAGCCAAGACGGTTTTGGGGAGTAGCTCGCCGGCCCCATTGATCTGGCCGATGCCTAAGAATGAGCCGTCAGGGTGATGCACTTGCACGATCGCATCGGGCGCTTCAGAGGTGGCCATGGTCACGGTTTGGCCCTGACACCAACGGCGGGCGGTGTCGGGTTCAGGGGTGACAATGGGGAGATCGAGGAGGGCGGGGGGGGCGATCGCGCTGAAGGTTCCCGCGTTGACCTGGGCCGCGAGGGTCTCTAAGTCGATGGCCTGATCCAGCGTTAACCCACAACTGCGGGTACGGGTCAGATGTGCCAAGGTTCCCCCCACCCCCAACGCCGCCCCCAAATCCCGCGCTATCGACCGGATATAGGTTCCCGCCCCGCAATCAACATCCACCTCCACTTCGGGAAAGTCCCCCGGATAGAAGGCGATCGCGCTAATCCGCTCAATCTCCACCCACCGCGCCGGCACATCCACCACTTCCCCCGCCCGCGCCAACTCATACAGCCGTTTTCCATCCCGCTGAATCGCACTAAAGGCGGGCGGAATCTGCTCGACTCGACCCAGGAACGCGGGCAACTGCGCGGCAATGGCGGGTAATGTCACCTGTGGGGCGGGGGCTGTGGTCAACCGCTCCCCTTCGAGATCGTCCGTGGTGGTGGTCACGCCGAACCGAATTCGGGCGCGATAGCTCTTGCCCGTCGGTAAATATTGCAAGAGGCGCGTCGCGGTGCCGAGGGCGATCGGTAACACGCCCACCGCTGCCGGGTCAAGGGTTCCCCCATGGCCCACCCGCTTTTGTCCCACAATGCGCCGCACCTTCGCCACGCAATCATGGGAAGTCCAGCCGGGGTCTTTATTCAAATTCAAAAAACCAAACACCATCACTGCCGGAAAAGAACGCCCCTAGCAGTATAGCGGGGTTGGGGATGGGGGGGAGGGGGCGATCGCTTCATCGTCGATTGGCGTCGAATCGTAACGAATTGTAACTATCGTTGCGATCGCACTCCTCACCATTCAGACGCACCGAACCCAACAATTGAAACTAAATTAACCCCACCATTTCACACCATAATTCCCTCGATTTGCCATAATCCAGCCCGTGATTCAGCAATTCTAAGTATATTTGCCTGAGTAGAAACGCTCATGTTATGATCAAGACTGTTCAGATGATACAAAATCCTTAGTTAATCTAGGTTTAAAACAACGTGGAAAACCACAAGGGAAAACTCTTAGTGGTAGATGATGAACCTGCTGTGCGTCGCATTTTGCAGACACGCTTGACTATGGCAGGCTACGAAGTCATCACCGCTGCAGACGGAGACGAAGCAATCAAGCTATTCACGGCAGAAACCCCTGATTTGGTCATTTTGGATGTCATGCTTCCGAAAAAAGATGGCTATCAAATCTGTCAAACAATCCGCGAAGATTCCGATGTTCCTATTATTATGTTGACGGCTTTATCCGATGTCGCCGATCGCATTACTGGCTTACAATTGGGGGCTGATGATTACCTAGTAAAACCCTTTTCACCCAAAGAATTAGAAGCCCGGATTAGCACAATTTTTCGCCGCCTGAAGCGTGGGGATTTTAAGGTCGATTATGACAGCGGTGTGATTAAAGCGGGTCACCTTTCAATTGATAGTAATCGGCGGCGGGTGTACTTAGGGGATGAACTAGTGCGCCTGACCGAAATTGAATTTAATATCCTCCAACTTCTCGTCAATCAAGCCGGTGAACCATTGTCGCGGGCTGCGGTTCTAGAGGCAATCTGGGGCTATACTCCCCACCAATCAGGGGATCTACGCTTGGTGGATGTGCATATTTCCCGGCTCCGCAGCAAGATCGAACTTGACCCGAAACAGCCGGACTACATTATTACGGAACGGGGTATGGGGTACTCATTTCAGCGGTTTCCGACCTTGGCATCGGTGGCGACTGTTGACCATTAGCACCGCCTTTGATCGGGGATATTGCCGTTCAGGATGACCTATGGGCTACTGTCGTCTGATCTGGGTCACTCAGGCTAGGAAGCTGATGATGTTTGAGGGGATCAATGAAGACTGTTCAATGGCGATTGTTGGGACTAGCCCACGAGTAGGTTTTCTTCGGGATATTTCAATTGGCTGGGGGGATGTTCGCCGACAATGGCAGCGATAAAGACGAGAATTCCCACCCGTCCCGTATACATGATCAAGATGATGATCAATTGACTAATGGCTGATAATTGAGCGGTGATGCCGGTGGACAGTCCGACGGTGGCAAAGGCGGATACGCATTCAAATAAAAGGTCAATAAACACGAATTTTCCGGACTCAATCAGGGCGAGGGCGGTGGTGGCGATCGCGATCGCAATTCCTGACCCCATCAAGACCGCGATCGCTTTTAAAATCAGCGATGGGGGCAAGGTGCGCCCATACATCACCACCTGCTCGCTGCCTCGGAGGGTGGAGCGGGTGCAGTTGAGCAAAATTCGCAGTGTTGTGGTTTTGATGCCGCCCCCCGTGCCGCTGGGACTCGCCCCAATCACCATAAAGCCGATGGTAATCAGCAAGGCGGCATCCCCCATTTGCCCAAAATCAATACTGTTAAAGCCGGCGGTGCGGGTGGTGACGGATTGAAAGGCTGCACCGAGGAAGGTTTCCGACCAACTCAAGCCGGCGAGGGTGTTGGGGTTGTGGATTTCGGTGATCAGGTAGGCGATCGTGCCGAGGATTAAGAGGATCAAGGTGGTACTGGTGACGACCTTGAAGTTGAGGGAGAGGCGGGCGGTGCGTTGCGATCGCAAACTCGTCAGCCACCCGTAGCCCTCAATAATCACCTGATAGCCAATCCCCCCAAAAATAATCAAGATCGAAACCGCCACATTCACGGCCCACACGCCGCGATAGGCCGTCAAACTGTCGCTAAACAAACTAAACCCCGCATTATTCCAGGCGCTGATGCTGTGGAAAATCGCCAGCCAAAGCCCCCGCCCTTGGCCGTAATCATCCGCAAAGGGACGCAACATCAAAATAATCCCCCCCAACTCAAACATCAGCGTCGTCGCCACAATCGATCGCATCAAGCTGCGACTGCCCTGCACAAAGGGACGATCAAAGGATTCTTGAATGGCGAATTTTTGCCGGAGGTCAAATTTACGCCGCAGCACCAAGACTAGAAACGTCGTAGTGGTCATGTATCCCAACCCCCCCACCTGAATCAGTAACAACAGAAACACCTGCCCCCAAAAGGAAAAATGGGTTCCCGTATCCACCACCGCCAACCCCGTCACACAGACCGCCGAAGTGGAGGTAAACAGGGCAACAAGGGGTGAATTCCACTGACCCTCAACGGTGGAAATGGGCAACATCAACAGCACCGTTCCCACGGCAATAACAGTAAGAAAGCCAAGGCAAATGGTACGGGCGATGGTCATAGGACTCCGAAAAACAGGGCGTGGAGAGGGTTCAGGCTCAGGAGGGGTGATGGGTTGCGCCGTTGGGGAGAGTGAACCCGATGGGCTGCACCCCGTCACGACTTTGAGGGACAGAATCCTCAGAGTATAAAGTATTCTCCCAGAATCAATGTCCTGCTTGGGGTGAAGGTGGGAGTTTGCCTTGACGCAAAATAATACACGATGTATTATTTTTGTAATATCGCAGTCTGATTCGCTAAAATTCCCTCTAGACGCGATTTATCATAAATGTTACAATGCTTAACAGAAGCAAGCCGCTGTGAAATGAGTCCTTCGTCACAGTTCGGCGTTTGTTTTTTCCTTAGATTGGATCTTGTTGATCGTTAGATTCCAGCGTCGTACTGAAATCTGCACCCCATCATTTGTCACCACATCATCTGACTGTGCTGACCCAATCGCTACTATTCACACCGACTGTTCCCCCTCTCCTCACATCTCACCCATTCTGCATTCGGTGAGGGTTTCCACTTTCTGTTAAATGTCCCTGTTGAGTTGCCTTGCCCCAAGGTACATCATCCTCCTATTGTCGATAATCCTGCAAAGTCAAGCTGATGAAAACTGCTCACAACCCCACTGATCCTGTCCGTACCTACCTGCGTGAAATTGGGCGTGTTCCCTTGCTCACCCATGAAGAGGAAATTTTGCTCGCGAAACGGGTGCAAAAAGCGATCGCGCTCTATCAACTCAAAGATGCTTGTGAGGCCGAGCAGGAAACGCCCCTGACCCTGACCGAGTGGGCCGCCCAGGCGCAACTGTCGGAATCCGAATTGCAGCGTACCCTGGAGTCCGGCGATGCGGCCAAGCGCAAAATGGTGGAAGCCAATCTGCGCCTGGTGGTGTCCGTGGCGAAAAAATACATCAAGCGCAATCTTGACCTGCTGGACTTGATCCAAGAAGGCACGATCGGGATGCAGCGGGGGGTTGAGAAGTTTGACCCCACCAAGGGCTATCGCTTTTCTACCTATGCGTACTGGTGGATTCGTCAGGCGATTACGCGGGCGATCGCGGAAAAAAGCCGCACGATCCGCCTCCCGATCCACATCACCGAAAAACTCAACAAAATCAAAAAAGCCCAGCGCCAACTCTCCCAACAACTGGGACGCGCCGCCACCGTGGCGGAACTCGGCGAAGAATTGGATCTGTCCCCCAAGCAGGTGCGGGACTACCTGGAAAAAGCCCGCCATCCCCTGTCTCTGGATCTGCGCGTCGGCGATAACCAAGATACCGAACTGGGGGAACTCCTTGAAGACACGGGGCCGTCGCCGGAAGATTTCGCCACCCAATCCTCTCTGCAAGGGGATTTACAAAAACTGATGGCGGATCTGACCCCCCAGCAGCAGGAGGTGTTAACCCTGCGCTATGGCTTGACCGATGGGCAGCCCTTGACCCTGGCGAAAATCGGGGCCCGCTTGGGCATCAGCCGGGAGCGTGTCCGCCAGTTGGAGCGGGAATCGTTGAAGAAGCTGCGCCAGCGTAAGGTGCATGTGCAGGAGTACCTGGCGAGTTAGTTTGCGCCAGGGTTGGAAAAATGTGCAGTAGAGTGGGGGTAGGGACAAATTGAGTCTGATTGCTGCGATCGCTGTTCCACCCCCGCCCCTACCCTTGTTGCTATTGTCCTAGGAGGATTCTTGTGAATCATAATCTCAATCCGGGTCAAGACTTTTCCGTTGAAACAGATGCTGCCAATAAGCTCTGGCACTACGTCCAAAGTCTCAGTCCGGAAATGATCGCCCAACTTTCCAAGCCCCAATCTTCGGAGGTGTTCGGCGTGATGGAGCGGAATATTGTGGGCCTGTTGGGGACGTTACCCTCAGATCATTTCGATGTGACGATCAGCACCAGCCGTGAACACCTCGGCCGCCTGCTGGCATCGGCGATCATGAGCGGTTATTTTCTCCGCAACGCGGAACAACGGATGACCTTTGAATCGTCCCTCCAGGGGATTCACAGTGAAACGGACGACTCAGACCGCTAAGACGGGCGCAGATTTGGCTCGCTGGCAGGCGGTTTGCGATCGCCTCCCCTACCCTCAGTTGCGGCGATCGCTCCTCACCTGGTATCACCACAACGGGCGCACCCTGCCCTGGCGGGGTGAAACTGACCCCTACAAGATTTGGATCTCCGAAATCATGCTGCAACAGACGCAGGTGAAAACGGTGATCCCCTATTATCAACGCTGGTTAGAGCGGTTCCCCACGATCGCCGCCCTCGCCGCTGCGGATCAACAACAGGTGTTGAAATGTTGGGAAGGCTTGGGCTATTATGCCCGCTGTCGCAACCTCCACAAGGCGGCCCAGCAGATTGTGCAGCACCACGGCGGCCAGTTGCCGCTGCAACTGTCAGAAGTGCTAAAGTTACCGGGGATTGGTCGCACCACAGCGGGCGGCATCCTCAGTGCTGTGGCAAATCAACCGTTGGCGATTCTCGATGGTAATGTGAAACGGGTCTTAGCGCGGTTGACGGCCTTGCCCCTGCCACCGGCGCGAGCGATCGCCCCCCTGTGGACGCTATCTGAACGCTTGATCGATCCCCACCACAGCCGCGATTTTAATCAAGCGATTATGGATCTCGGCGCGACCCTTTGCACTCCCAAACAACCGGCCTGCCTGCTGTGTCCCTGGCGATCGCCCTGTCAAGCCTTCACCCATACCCTCCAAGATCAACTCCCCATGCGCGAAACCTCAGCCCCCCTCCCCCATAAAAATATCGGTGTAGCCGTCATCCATAATCCCCAGGGCGAAATCCTGATCGATCGGCGCAACGAAAGCGGTCTCCTCGGCGGCCTGTGGGAATTTCCCGGCGGCAAACTCGAAGCCGGTGAAACCATTCCAGCCTGTATCGAGCGGGAAATTCGTGAAGAACTGGCCATCGAAATCGAAGTCGGGGAACATCTGATCACCCTTGACCATGCCTATAGTCATTTTCGCGTCACCCTCAACGTCCACTATTGCCGCCATCTCAGCGGTGAGCCGCAACCCCTCGAATCCCAAGAAGTGCGCTGGGTGGCGATCGCTGATCTCGATCAATACCCCTTTCCCAAAGCCAACAGCAAAATCATCGCCGCCATTCTCGCCCACCCCCCAACGCCTAGCCAGGCCCCCAAAGACAGGGTAGAATAGGCCATAAAGTTAACAAAAGTTTACAAAACCAACGATGGACGCACCTCAACCCTCGATCACCCCCCAACTCACCGAACCCAAATTCGGCTTCAACGACTATTCCGAACGCCTCAATGGCCGCGCCGCCATGATCGGCTTTGTCTTGACCCTCCTGATCGAAGCCCTCAGCGGCCAAGGTCTCCTCGCTTGGCTGGGTCTTCGCTAACCCCCCAGCGGTTCCCCCCAGGCGGGGATTGAAATCCCCGCCTCAGAACGAAAACCCGTTAAAACGGGTTCCAGAGTGGGCTAATGAAACTTAAGGAAATAATCTGGTAATTCCGTAATGCGAGCATCTTGCTCGCTAGAGTTTTAGAGCCTTTTTCAATTACCGGATTAAAGAGTTAACCTCCATAAGCCCACTTTCGCTATGAGCCAAGAACTGAAGTTCTTGGCAGATCTTCTCGCTCACTGCCCTGATGAGTAATAAAACCCTGGGCTTAGATGCCCAACTGTATCAATACTTACAACGAGTCTCCCTCCGCGAACCCGATAGCCTGGCCAAGCTTCGCGCCGAGACCGCCCATCACCCGATGGCTCGGATGCAGATTGCACCGGAACAGGGGCAATTTATGGCGCTTCTGGTGGAATTAATTGGGGCGCGGAAAACCCTGGAAGTTGGGGTGTTTACGGGCTACAGTGCCTTAGCGATCGCCCTCGCGCTGCCGGAGGATGGCTGTGTTGTGGCCTGTGATCTGGATGGGGAGGTCACTGCGATCGCCCGTCGTCACTGGCAACAGGCAGGCGTTGCAGATAAAATCCAACTCCACATCGCCCCCGCCCTCGACACCCTCGATCATCTCCTCGCCACCGGCCAAGGCAACACCTTCGATTTTGCCTTCATCGATGCCGACAAGCGCAACTATCCCCACTACTACGAAAAATCCCTCGCCCTGCTACGCCCTGGGGGATTGATGGCTATTGATAACGTTCTGTGGTCGGGGCGGGTAGCCGATCCAGCAGTACAGGATCACCGCACGATCGCCATCCGCGAATTCAACACCCAACTGCACCAAGACGATCGCATTTCCCTCAGTCTCGTGCCCATTGCCGACGGTTTAACCCTCGCTCGTAAACGTGGCTAGTTTCCCGATGACCCCTTCTCCGCTACTCTGTCTTGTGGACTCGTTAATGACTTTGAATTGATCTCTTTGTAGGAGGGAGTGCAATGGAACGGACTTTTCTGATGATTAAACCCGATGGCGTGCAACGGGGCTTAGTGGGTGACATCATCAAACGTTTTGAAACCAAAGGGTTTACCCTCGTGGGCCTGAAATTTATGGCGGTATCCCGTGAACTCGCCGAACAACATTACGACGTTCACAAAGAACGCCCGTTTTTCCAAGGCTTAGTGGACTTCATCACCTCTAGCCCGGTGGTGGCGATGGTGTGGGAAGGCGATGGCGTGGTGGCATCGGCGCGAAAATTAATCGGGGCAACCAATCCCCTGATGTCCGAACCCGGCACGATTCGCGGCGACTACGGCATTCAAGTCGGGCGCAACCTGATCCACGGTTCCGACGCGATCGAAACGGCACAACGGGAAATCGCCCTGTGGTTTAGCGAGGCTGAACTTGTCGCCTGGGAATCCCACAGTAAAGCGTGGTTGGTGGAAGAATAAAGCGCGTTAATCACGAGAGGCAAGGGGCTAAAACCGCCTTGGCCTCTCGGTGATCGGCAAGGTGGCTTTAGCCCCTTGCTTTTTTAATCGGCGGCGATGCCTCGCTGGGCTTCATTGGCAACGACTTCTACGGAATCTTGGGCGAGGGTGGCGAGGGCGGTTTTGGCTTCGTCGCCGCCGAGACGGTTTAAGGATTGGGCAATGCGGTAACGCACTTGCCAGTCGTCATCGTTTTGGAAGGGAAGTAAGAGCGGGACGGCACGGCGATCGCCTAATTCACCAAAGGCGCTGATGGCGGCGGTGTAGAGCAGGGATTGATCGGATTTGAGGGCATCGACGAGGAGATCAAAGCCACGGGGATCGCCCATTTCACCGAGGGCGGCGACGATGCTGAACTGTAAGAGCCATTCGGTGGTGGTTTCGTAGGCCTGTTTGAGGTCTTCAAAGCCGTCGGTGAGTTTGAGGGCGGCGATCGCATCTGCCGCTGCGGCTTGGACATCGGCTTCAGAATCGTGCTGGAGGCGATCGCGCAACAGCACCAAGGCCGCAGCAGGGTCAACCGTCCCTAAATGATCCAATTGACTCACCGCTGCATAGCGCACCCGCGCTTGAGAATCCGTAATCAGGGGTTGAATCAGTTCAAACCCAGTGGTCTGATCCAGTTGACGCAGATGATTTAAGCCACGAATGCGATCGCTGTACTCCTCTGAACGTAACAACGCCTGCACGGATTCACGGGTAATAGTCATAAATTAAAGAATCTAGGGTAGCAATGATGGACGTAGACAGCGATCGCGATTAACTCGCTGCCATCGCTCGAATAATATCACCATGGGAAAGAATCCCCACGATCTGACCGTTGGCATCCACCACCGGCAGACGGCGCACATGCTTTTCATGCATGATCCGAGCCGCATCCCGAAGGCTTTGATCCGGTTGAGCGGTGATCGGTTTTTTCGTCATCACTTCGCCCACGGTTTGCCCTAGGGATTTGTGTAATTCCTGTTCATAGCGGGCCGGATTTTGCAAAAAAATCACACTGTCGAGAAACATAATGTAAGGCGGCGGATCAGCACCCGTTTCTTGCCACATCAAATCCGCGTCCGACAGCACCCCCACTAACATCCCAGCATCATCCACCACCGGCAGACCGCTGATCTGTTTTTCCGCCAAAAGCTGAATCGCCTCCCGTAGTGAGGTTTGTGGAGTCACCGTAATGGGCGTGGGAGTCATAAACTCCGCCACAGTTTTTGTCATGGTTTGTTGATCGCCTCAGAAGAATACTTCCATTGTAGGGAAGAGGTGAACCGGCTTGGGATTGTGTTATGGATTGTTACAGCAAGCACAATTTCAGGGCGACAGGCTGCGATCGCTGGCTATTCACAGCGATGAACAGAATGCGATACTAACGATCAAGCCCCCAGTTAGAGTAATCACCCCATGGATATTAGTTTGGATCGCCGTCAATATGCCCCCGCCACAGAGCGCAACCGCGATCCCATTTTGCAGGTGCTTCAACAGGTGTTACCAACCCAGGGCACGGTGTTAGAGATTGCCAGCGGCACGGGCGAGCATGGGGTGTATTTCGCGCCCGCCCTCGCGCCCCGGCGGTGGTTGAGCAGTGAACCGAATCCGGAACTGCGATCGAGTATTTTGGCTTGGCAACAGGCTTGCCCGGCTGCGAATCTCACCGCCCCGATTCCGTTGGATGTGTGCGATCGCCCCTGGTCGATTGAAACCGGCCTGCTGCCCCCAGGACTGACGAGGGCAGCGTTAGAGCGTGATCCGATTGGTGCGATCGTGGCGATCAACATGATTCACATCGCGCCCTGGGCCGCCACCCTCGGACTCCTGGCCGGAGCGGGGCGTATCTTGCCACCGGGGGGGATTTTGTATCTGTACGGGCCGTTTTTCCAAGGGGGACAAGCCGCCGCCCCCAGTAATCTCGCCTTTGATCAATCCCTCCGGGCTGCTAATCCCGATTGGGGGATTCGTTCCCTCGAAGAGGTGGAAGCGATCGCCCATGGGGAAGGTCTGCACCGGCGGGAGGCGATCGCCATGCCCGCCAATAATCTTTCCGTGATCTTCGAGCGTCACGATCACTAGAAGCGAGGCGATGGGAGTGCGATCGCGCCCCGATCAAACCCCTCCGATCGAAAAATCCTTAATTTTCCTGATCCAAGGAAAAACCCCTGAAAGACGGATCAGCCCATGCTGAAAATTCCATTGAGAAGGGCGGAGATTGGCGATACTTCAGGGCTTATGGCTCGGTAGAGTCGTTTTTCTCCACAGAACTAAATTTTGCTACTGTAGGAAAGTAGGAAAATAGTCTTAACCACAAGCCATCCCATCCCCTGAATTCAATCTAGGTCAAGGATAACGTTGAGTTAAGGCTAGGGTTCAACCCTCATGAGCGTGGCAGATCATGCCGTTTCATGGCTGTTACTGTCTAACGTTGCTCGTCACGATCGCTCCACTCATGATGATCGCTACCCTGAAGCGCATCAACCCTCAATGGATTTAGCCTCCTTGTGCGATCGACTCATACTCAGGACGGATGCACTACCCAAAACGCAGACAATAAGGATGACTAAACCACAGTCAGGGTGTATCCACGGTGATTGTGAATGAGTTAACTGGGAATTTCGATGGTGAAATCTATGAACTTTGAAGATATTTACACCTTTTTCAACAACCCTCCGCCGCATTATCTCAACCGAGAACTGGCGGTCTGCTACGTTCTCTCGGTGTTGCTCAACAATGAATCCTACGGTACAGAGTTGATCGAGTTGCTCGAACGTGACTATCCGACCTACCGGCTTTCAGATACGGTCTTGTACGGTGCATTGAAGTTCCTCGAACGGGAAAAGAGCATCGTTGGCTACTGGAAAAAAGTCACCGGCCGGGGTCGCCCACGTCGGATGTACCAACTCTGTGATTCGGCCCAACGCCAAGCGGAGGAACTTTCGCGCTACTGGCAAAGCTACGTCAACCAAGAGATCCAACGACAGGCACAGGCAATGTAACGGGGATGACAAAGGGGAATTTTCGGTTCCCCTTCCTGGCGATCGTGTCAAGTCTCGATGACCCTCAACAAAAAAGACAGATGGTAATTAATACCGTCTGTCTTTTTTGTGTCGTCAGACCCCAGCCGGAATGTGCAGCAGTCTTTAATTCAGATTGACATCCTCCCCGACCATGATGCTACGGCTGAGACATAACCTACGTTACAAGTCTGGAGCGGGAATACGTGAGCCAGAGGCTCACACTCCCATGATGGTAAATCCTCTGGAGTGCGAGCTTCTAGCTCGCTGCCCCGACGGAGAGGGGAATTAAACGCAGGTGAGGTTACCCTGAGAACGTTGTGGATAAGCAGTAGCCGATAGTCATGGGAGGCTGCTGATCGCATTAAGATAGAGCACATTAGCATCCACACGATCAAGATTATGATGATCGCATTAAACCCATTACATGGAAGGGATGAGTGAAAGACTTGGTTGACTGACTTGATCGCCCTCACCCCCAACCCCTCTCCCAGAGGGCGAGGGGAGCCGATCCATTTTTCTAGTTCCCTCTCCCAGAGGGTGAGGGAAGCCGATCCATTTTTCCAATTCCCTCTCCCCTAGGGAGAGGGCTAGGGTGAGGGCTTTCCGGGATCTGGCTAATTTTGTCAGTCAACCAGGTGAAAGACTCTGAATCATCCTCAACATCAAGGGGATTATGGATACAGAGGCATCGACATTCGGGTTTTTCTGGCCCTCATCGTTTCAAACACGGTTGGTGAGTTTTTGCAGTTTGTGTTGTTGCTCTGCGTTTACTGGTTGTTTGTAATTCCTATGCATCGCTTGCTCGAAGATCAAATTCAACAGTATCTGGGTTCCTTGGAGGCGTTACCTCCGGAATGGCGACGGTTTTTGGTGGCGGTGAGTGAGACCTACGAAGCGTACGAAGCGGCTGAGCGCGATCGCCAAACCCTAGTGCAGGATCAAGCCACAAACACCCAAGCCTTGCTCGAAGCCAATGCCCAAATGCGGAAGGCGATTCCGGATCTATTTTTTCAGCTTGACCAAGACAGCATCATCCGGGACTACAAACCCGGCAGCATGCACGATGTGTACGTGCCCTTGCTTGATCCGATTGGGAAACCCCTCTACAGCTTTTTACCGACGGAGGTTGCCGAACAATTTCGCACGGCGCTCCAGCAACTGAGTCTTAAGCAGCCGATGCTGAGTTTTAGCCATTCTCTGATCTTAGAGGGGGAAACCTATTTTTATGAAGTGCGGCTCGTGCAGTTAAGCCATCATCAAGCGATCGCCATCATTCGCGACATCACCCTCCAAAAACGCACCGAAGCCGAACTCACCGCCGCCAAAGAAACCGCCATCCGCGAAGCCACCCGCAGCGAAGAAGCCAACCTGGCCAAAAGTCAGTTTCTCGCCAAAATGAGCCACGAATTGCGCACCCCCCTCAATGCCATTTTGGGGTTTAGCCAATTGATGAACCGCGACCCCAACCTCAACGCCGATCAAAAAGACTACCTCAACACCATCAACCAAAGCGGCAAACACCTCCTTGATGTGATCAACGAAATCCTCGATCTCGCCAAAATTGAGGCCGGGCGCACCACTCTCAATGAACAACCCTTTCACTTGCCCCGTCTCCTCAACAGTGTGCGTGCCATGCTAGCCATGAAAGCCACCTCAAAGGGGTTAGAATTTCGCCTCGAACTTGATCCAGAATTGCCGGTACAAGTGGAAGCTGATGAACAAAAGCTGCGCCAGGTGTTGATCAACCTCCTCGGCAATGCGATTAAATTCACCGCCCAAGGCTGGATCTGTTTAGCTGTCAAGACGCTCTTGGCCCCAGACCAGGGGCGGATTCTGGTGCAATTTCAGATTCAAGATACCGGGTGTGGCATTAACGAGACGGAGATGGATAACCTGTTTGACCCCTTTGTGCAAAGTCTGAAGCGCACGGATAATCAAGAAGGTACGGGGCTGGGCTTGACGATTAGCCAACAGTTTGTCCAGTTAATGGGGGGCATGATTGCGGTGCAGAGTACCGTCGGACAGGGCACACTCTTTCAGTTCACGATTCCGCTGAAGTTAGTCCGCGAAAGTACGAGCCTGGCTCAAACACCGCTCGTGGTGGTTGGCCTGGCCCCAGATCAGCCTGACTATCACATCTTAGTGGTGGAAGATCGCAAAACAAATCGAGATTTGTTAATGACGCTGTTGGCGACGGTGGGATTTACGGTGACGGCGGTGACCCAGGGGGAAGAAGCGATCGCAGCCTGGCAAACCATCCAACCCGATTTCATTTGGATGGATTTACAAATGCCGATCTTGGACGGCTTAGGGGCCACCCAAGCCATCCGCCAGCAAGAACGAACCCAAGGGGTGAACCACCCCGTGCCCATTGTGGTCTTGACCGCCAGCGCCTTTGTGGCCGACGAAGCCCAAGTGTTAGAGATGGGGTGTAATGGCCTGGTGCGCAAGCCCTATACAGAGTCAATCATTTTTGAAACCATGGCCCGCCATCTCGGCGTAATCTACACCTACGCAGATGAAGAAATCCCCACCACGTCGCCCCATTTAGGGCGTTCATTCCCCTCAGACGATCCCACCCAAAACCCCATCCTCAATCAATTTCAATCGATGTCACCGGCTTGGCAGGTGCAGCTTAAGCAAGCGGTGTATGAAGCCGATGGTGAGGAAATCCATCAACTGGTGCAACAACTCCCCCCCCCCTGCGAGGAGTTGGGCACTGCTATCTTGCAATGGCTTGACGGCTTTGAATTTGAAACGATGATTGCCATGCTGAATCTAGAGAGCGAGAGTGATGCTGAATAGTCGGGGGATTGGTGCATCTTGTCGCATTCAGGGCTGATTGTTGCGAGGATAGGGGTTCAAATCAAGAGAGATATAGCGAATTGCGAAACGATGAGAACGCCACCTCCCCCTTTTTAAGGGGGATTGAGGGGGATCTTTGTACCTTACCTCCCCCTTTTTAAGGGGGATTGAGGGGGATCTTTGTCCCTTGTGTTTATCTTAAAATGTGCAAAGAAGACTCCCACTATAAAGCGAGTCCGAGTAGAGTTACCGAAGGTAACGGCGGACGTGCCTTTTAGTGGCGAGATGAATTTGCACCAACAAACAAATCGAGCGACAGCGAGTCCTTTAA
>NZ_JAQMTY010000230.1 GCF_028330765.1 Spirulina subsalsa CS-330
AGCAGACAACAAAAACTTAGTTATGTTTCGATTTCTCCTTCATAAACTATGCCGCCCCTGTGATCAGGTATTTCTTTTTGGTCGGACATTTTATCTGGCGAGAACCACCAATCTTGCCCCTCTAGGCACACTTGGGTGCGTTGGCCTTCCGACTTTAACACAAAACTGAATTCAGTCGTCTCCCGTTGGTCGGTTTATTTGTTGGCAAAAATTCATCTCACCGCTACTAATGGTGTAGCGGGAGTCCTCTTTTTGCATTTAAGATAGGTGTCGCTGTGGGGTTATGAAGTGGCACAGGACAGACGAAACTCCCGTGGCGATCGCAGGTCAGGGGCGGCGCATAGCCTTGCTCCAGGAGCAGGGCTTGGGTCGGTTCATCGAGACCACAAAAGGAAACTTGGGTGGTCGCAAGGCGATATTGGCGATTGGAGTCGGAACAAACAATCACCAGGTCATAGCAACATAAGATTTTCAAATGATTCAGATCTAGAACGGGGGGGCGTTTCGGTAGGGGAGATGTCATCACAACCAACCTCTGAAGGACTGCACCTATTGTCCGAGGAAAAACCGCTCAACGCCTTGATATACGTGGGCTTGAGCGGTGATATTTTTGGGGTCTAGGCGTGATTGCAGGGGTGAGGATGGTGCGATAGGGATCGAAGCGATCGCGTGATAATACTGACCTGTCGGTGTGATTTCGATCAACCGATGGGGGATGTTCAGGGGGGATGATCGAAATCAAAGGGTGAGGATGCGACCCCCGAAGAACCGCCCCAAAATACCGATGCTCAACCGTAGCATGGGCCTTTTGGGGATGTTCCCCCCCAGAGACGAACGGGTGATTTTGATCACGAGGAGGGGGATGCTTGGGGCGATAGAGCGCAGGTTTGGGGGGTGGCGGTTTGGACGGTGACTTGGGTGTAGCCGGCGAGGGTGAGGAGTTGGGCGATCGCCGCTTCGGCGCGATCGCTGGCTTGGTCGAGGATGCCTTGGTCGCAGGCGGCGGCGGTAATGCGGGCGAGGGTTTCCCGTTGGGCGCGGCTTTGGAGATCAGGGGCGACATCGGGGCCAAGATTGAGGAAGCCGCGATCGTAGTCGTACACCTGCGATCGCTCCACATCAATAGCTCGGTCTAAAATTTCCGGAGCAGGCAGGCGCACCATCAGGGCATCCCCCTGGATCGTCACATCTTCCGGCTGTAATTGGCTTAAATCAATCCCCGCTCGCACCTTGCCATGGGCGATGTAGAGCAATTTGGTGGTTCCTACCGTCAGCCCCGCCCATTCTCGACTCTGGGCAGCGGGGACAATGGTTTCAAGGGTGTAGACCGCTGTGGTGAGTTCGCTGGCTTGGCGAATTTGCGTCACGATTAACGATGTAACATCCACCTGGGCCTCGGAGGTGGTGATCTGCAACCCTTGGCCGAGGCGTTGCAACCAGGCCCCGCCCGTCCGGATCGTATCGACAGTGATCAGGACGGCGATCGCTACGGCTGTTCCCGTCACAAACGGTAAGGCTTTACCCAAGCGGGTCATCAAGGCGGTGAGACGCATAGCAGTAAGCCAGTATGGAGTAATCAAGGAACCGAGGGAGAGCGATCGCCCTCGCCCTCTCTCGACTATAACAATCCGGCTTGATTACCCGTGACGGCAGGCGATGGGCATCCGCCAACCCGTACCAAAGGCGCGATCGGTCATTTTTAGGCCCGGTGGGGCTTGGCGGCGTTTGAATTCGGCGCGGGTGACGAGGCGCACCACGGTTTCCACCACGGCGGGATCATGACCAGCGGCAACGATGTCGGCGATCGCTTCATGGTTCTCCACATACCGCGCCAAAATATCGTCCAACACATCGTAGGGGGGGAGGGAATCTTGATCCACTTGGCCGGGTTTGAGTTCGGCGCTGGGGGGTTTGGTGAGGATGTTAGGGGGGATCAGGTTGCGATCGCGGTTGAGCCAATGGCAGAGTTTAAACACTTGGGTTTTGGGCACATCGGCAATCACGGCCAAACCGCCATTCATGTCGCCGTAGAGGGTGCAATAGCCCACGGCCATTTCCGATTTATTGCCCGTGGAGAGGAGCAGATGGCCGAATTTATTCGCGATCGCCATTAACACATTGCCCCGAATCCGAGATTGTAAATTTTCCTCCGCCACCCCGAATTCAGTGCCAGCAAAAAGCGGATCGAGCAGTTGATCAAAGGCTGTCATGGCCGGTTGAATGGCGATCGTCCGGTGTTCAATGCCCAGATTTTCCGCCAGGGCGATCGCATCGGTGAGGGAATGATCGGAACTGTAGGGGGACGGCATCAACACCCCCAGCACATTTTCCGGGCCGAGGGCTTCGGCCGCGATCGCTGCCACCAACGCCGAATCAATCCCCCCACTCAACCCCAACACCGCCCGCGCAAACCCACATTTTCGCCCGTAGTCCCGCACCCCCAACACCAGCGCCCCCCAGAGTTCCGCCTCCGGTTCGAGACGGGGCGCGATCGGGCGGGGGGCAGGCGGTGCGAGGTCGGTCAAGGTGAGGAGATCCGGCCCAAAGGCCGCCGCCCGATAGACCACTTGCCCCGTGGCATCCACCCCCACACTCTGACCGTCAAACACCAAATCATCATTCCCCCCCACCTGATTCACGTAGAAAATCGGCACGTTAAACCGTTGGGCGGCGTGGCTGAGCATCGCTTCTCGCACCGACTGCACCCCCACCCGATAGGGCGAGGCTGATAAATTGACAATCAAATCCACCCCCCATTCCGCCAGTTCTGCGATCGGGTCGCTGGCGTAGAGGCGTTTCCCCCAAAACTGATCATCATTCCAGAGGTCTTCGCAGATCGTGACCCCAATCTTGAGGCCGTTGAGGGTGAAGAGGTTGGGTTTCAGACCGGGTTCAAAATAACGGTCTTCGTCAAATACATCGTAGGTGGGTAATAGGCGTTTGGGAAAGAGGCGCTGCACCGTGCCGCCGGAGACGAGGGCAATGCTGTTAAACAGGGGTTTTTGGCCGGTGGTGGCGGCTTGGGCGTTGCGTTCGACGACACCGATTAACACCGTGAGTTGGGGCGGGAGTTGCTGGGCGAGGGCTTGGACTTCGTGGCGCATGGCGGTGATGAACCCCGGTTTGAGGAGGAGGTCGCGGGGGGGATAGCCACAGAGGGAGAGTTCAGGGGTGAGGAGGAGGTCTGCGCCTTGGGCGATCGCGCTTTGGGCAGCGGTGAGAATGTGGCGGGCATTGCCGCTGAGGTCGCCGATGGTGGGGTTGAGTTGAGCGATCGCAAGTTTCATGGCGATGGGAGTCTGGATCAGGGGTTTGCTTTCAGCGTACCCGACGCGGGCGCGATCGCTGTCCCTGCCCTAGGGGACGATTTTGCCCATGTAGTCGCGCCAGAGTTGGGCGGCGTTGCTGCTGCTGCCACGGGTGGGGCTGTTGTCATCGTTGCCGAGCCAGATGCCGGTGGTGAGGTTGCGGCCAGGGACATAGCCGATAAACCAAAGATCGACGGCGTTATCTGTGGTTCCGGTTTTTCCCGCTTCGCCGTAGCCGATCGCGGCTCGACTCCCCGTACCGCCTTGGATCACGCCTTGGAGGAAGGTGGTCAAGGTTTGGGCGATGGGGGCGCTGATGGCTTGCCGTTGGCCGGTGCGGTCTTGGCTCGCATCGTAGATGACGCGGCAGGTTTGGGGATCGTTGGGATCAACGCAGTCGCCGCTATCGAGGACGCGGGTGATGGCGTGGGGGCGGTTCCATTGGCCATTGTTGGCGATCGCACCATAGGCCCCGGTCATTTCCAACACATTCGTTTCACTTTCCCCCAACACCAACCCCGGCGACGATCGCAACTCGGACTGAATCCCCAACCGCCGCGCCATTGCAATCAAGCCATCGAGGCCCACATCCTGCGCCACCCGAATCGCCACCGCATTTTCCGACTGCGCCATGCCCCGATACATATTAATCGCGCCGCTGCTCCGTTCACAGCCCCGATAGCGTTGCCCCTGCCAGGTGACGGGGCTGCAATCATAGGCCTTTCCCGCTGAGATGCCTTGATCCAACGCGGCCGCATAGGCAAAGAGTTTAAAGGTGGAGCCGGGCTGCCGCTGGGCGGAGGTGGCGCGGTTAAACTGGCTGGCGGCGAAGTCTAGCCCCCCGACCAGGGCGAGAATTGTCCCGGTACTGCTGTCGAGGGTGACGATCGCACCCTGGCTAAACCCGACGCGGCCCCCGCTTTGTTCAACGGCGGTTGTTAACGCGGCTTCGGCAGCGTCTTGCTTGTCAATGTCGAGGCCCGTTTCAACGATGAAGTTACCTTCCCGGGCCAGGCTCTCCCCCAGACGTTCGCGGAGTTCGGTGAAGATGTAGCTGTAAAAATAGGGGGCGATCGTGTTGCTGAGGGTTTCCTCCGCCGTGGGGCTGACTTCAATCCGCGATCGCCGCGCCTGGTTCGCTTCGTCTTGGGAAATCATCCCCATTTGCGCCATCCGTTCAATGATGCGATCGCGCAACTGCACCGCCGTATCGTAATCCTGCACCGGGTTATAGGCATTGGGAGCCGGGAGAATCGCCACCAATGACGTGGCTTCTACCAGGTTCACATCCGCCGCCGACTTATCAAAATAAAACTGCGCCGCATCCTCAAATCCATAACTCCCCACCCCTAAATACACCCGGTTTAAATAGGTGCGCAACAACTCATCTTTGCTGTAAAAGGTTTCGAGCTTCAGCGCGACGATCGCCTCGCGAATTTTCCGCCCCGCTGTATTGTCCCGCCCCACATAGTCCGGGTACAAACTCCGCGCCAACTGCTGCGTTACGGTACTCGCGCCCTGGGCGATGCCCTGCCGTTGCAAGTTGACGATCACCGCCCGCAAAATTCCCAGGGGATCAACCCCCAAATGCCAGTAGTAGCGGCTATCTTCGGAGGCGATCACCGCGTCGGGGAGATAGGGGGAAAAGTCCCGCAGGCGGTCGAGTTCTTGGTGCGATCGCGTTGGCAATTGGCGCAGGGGGGTTTGATCGCGGGAATAGACCATCACCGGCCCTTCCACCCCCGACGGCAGCGGATAGACCGGAATTTTCGACCATTCCACCAAAATCCCCAACGTCACCAACCCCGTCAGCCCCCCCACCCCATAAAGGGCGTATTGCAGGCCGCGCACCCATTTCGGCGGCGGGTTGTGGTATTGCAACCGTACCCCGTTGGCCAATTCCGGCGGCCCCAGGGTCAAGACATCCCCATGGCGCAACATTAGGGACTTCAACCGCCGCCGCCCGATGTAGATGCCGTTGGTGGATTTTTCGTCTTTGAGGATGAATTGGCGGGGATGTTCCGGGTCGCGGCTCAGGGAGAGGTGAAGCTGACTGACCACCGGGTTACGGACGACGATATCACTGGCGCGGGAACTGCGGCCGAGGAGGTAGCGATCGCCCACTAACCGATGCACCGCCGCCTGTTCCTCCTCCGCTGTCTGCACCCAAAGCTCCGGCACCCGCGCCCCCGGCTTCAACGCCAAGGCCGTATTCACCTGTTGGACGAGTTGGGTGACGAATTGCGTCAGGGGATTCGTGCTCATAGACGCGGCTGCTCGACAGGGGGACGAAACGACAGATAAAGCAGACAAATAATCCCTATATTAATGAAGACATCCGCCAGATTGAACACGGGGAAATTAATCCACCGAAAATCGAGAAAATCCACCACATGGCGATACAAAAAGCGGCAAATTCCATTGCCCAACGCCCCCGACAGAATCAACCCATAGCCCACTTGTTCTAAGGTCGCCATTTTTGGCCCCCACCAGGCATAGGCCATCAGCCCCAAACTCACCAGCAACGACAGCCACCGCAACCAATCCGCCCCCCCAGCAAAGAGACTAAAGGCCGCCCCGGTATTCACCACATAGGTAAAGTGAAAAATTCCCGGCACGAGGGGAATCGTCTCACCAATTTGCTGAAAATGGTGCATCACCCAATATTTCGTCACTTGATCCAATGCCAGCCCCAACAGTGCCATGAGCCAGAAGGCGCGGTGTTTGAGCAAAGAATGGCGAAGAGTCATGGCAGGAGAAAAAAGCGTGCGTTTTTTAGTATTACAGAAAAAGAGAGGCGCGATCGCGGCTGCCTTGGTGTGATGCCCACGTTGGGGTCAGGGGAAATGATCGCTTGGCTGCCCAAGGCGGGTGATGGTGTCAATCTCTATCGGGTCATCTCCGCTACGATTTTAGAGGCCAAACTGTGCTAATTCTGGTAGATCTTCCAGTCATCTAGGGTATGGCGTTGGGGCGTGATCTACCCCCCTGCCCAATTCCCACTTGCAGAAATCAACAGCTTGATAGTAACCACTTGATCATCATTGAGGAGATTAGAATTGATGCAACCCCCAAAACAATTCCCGTTTTCACGCCGCCAAGTGCTACGTGGTTTGCTGGCCACCACCGCGTTTGGCCTCACCGCTAAATTTGGTACTGGCTGCACCCCTGCTCAGGAAGGCGGTGATGAGGGTGATGAGGCGGCCAGTGGTGGCGGCAGCGAAGAGTTGGTGATTGGGTTTCTCTATGTGGGGCCCAAGGATGACTTTGGCTATAACCAAGCCCACGCCGAAGGGGCAGCGGCGATCGCAGAACTGCCCGGCGTGAAGATCGTCGAACAAGCCAGCGTCCCCGAAACCAGCGAAGTGGAAGAAGCGATGCGCAGCATGATCGAAATCGACGGCGCAACGGTGCTGTTTCCCACCTCCTTCGGCTACTTTGACCCCCACATTTTGAAACTAGCCGAAGAATTCCCCGACGTTCAATTCTTCCATGCTGGCGGTCTCTACACCGATGATATGCCCGACAACATCGGCAGCTATTTCGGCTACATCGACGAAGCCCAATATGTGGCGGGCATCGTAGCTGGCTTAACCACCGAAAGCAATAAACTCGGCTTTGTCGCCGCCAAACCCATCCCCCAAGTCTTGCGGAATATCAACGGGTTTACCCTCGGCGCGAAAAGCGTCAACCCCGACGTGACCACCCAGGTCATCTTTACCGGGGATTGGGCCGAGCCAGTGAAAGAAGCCGAAGCCGTTAACAGCATGGCCGACCAAGGCATTGATGTCGTCACCTGCCATGTGGATAGCCCGAAGGTGGTGATCGAAACCGCCGAACGGCGCGGTATGTATAGCAGCGGCTATCATGCCGACCAGTCGGCCCTGGCACCGGAAGGCTATCTCACTGGGGCGGAATGGGATTGGACTTCGATTTACACCCAATATGTGGAATGGCTGCAAGCGGGCAAAACCTTGATGAACGGCGACATTCCCCACATTGTCCGGGGGGGCTTAGAATCCGGATTCTGGAAGCTCTCCGACTTTGGCCCGGCTGTCAGTGATGAAGCCAAAGCCCAAGCCGAAGAAGTCAAGGCGATGTTTGCCGATAGTTCGATGGTGATTTATACCGGCGAAATCCAGGACAACACCGGCGAGGTGAAAATCCCGGCCGGGGAAGAGTTGGAGCAAACCGCCGTAGAACTAGAGACGATGGATTGGCTCGTCGAAGGTGTGGATGGCAGTGTCGAAGGCTAGCCTGATTTAACGAAACGGGCGAGCAATCTATTCCACAAGACCAGGGTTGATAAGGTCTTGATGGTTTTGTGGGATAGTTGTTTACCGCCAAACCATCCCCACCCTCACAAGCTGCGATCGCCTCAGCATCACCCCCCGGCTTGATTGGAGTGGGATCTCGGCATTCTGTGGCAAAGATGGATCAAAAAAATCTCTCTCCCAATTGTGTTGAGAGAGAGATGCGGCAAGAATGTCGCCGGGTGGCTCTTGAGGGGGTTACGAGTTTTGGGGCTGGGGGATGGTGATATCGACGGTTTGCACGGTTTCGCCGAGGGTGTCCAAGGGGGGATCAATGGCGGCCGAATTCCCGACAATTAACATCGTGAGTTGCTCCGGGTTGAGATGGGTTTGGGCGGCTTGGAGAATGTCTTGGGCCGTGGTGCGTTTGACGGCTTCTTGGTAGCTGAAGATGAAGTCCGGGGGATAGCCATAATATTCGTACCGCATCAACCGAGAAATCAGTTGGGATGGGGATTGAAAATTAAACACAAAGGAATTCAAAATCGATTCTTTGGCGTAGGCGAGTTCCGGATCGGAAACGAGGGTGGTGCGAATCGCGTTGATTTCCGTTTGGAGGGCGGTAATAAAGGGGACAGTGGCATCAGAGCGGGTTTGACCCCCGGCAATGAACAGGCCCGGATAGTCATAGCGGGGACTCCAAAAACCATAGACGGAATAGGCGAGGCCTTGGCGCGATCGCACCTCATTAAACAACCGGCCCCCAAAACCATTTAACACGCCATTCATCACACTCAACGCCGGATAGTCGGGGTTGCTCAATTCGCCGCCCAAATGCCCCACGTAGATATAACTCTGGGTCAGTTGGGGCTGCTCGACAAAAAAGAGATTCCCCGGATTGACCTGCTCCACAGCGGGCAACTCCGGCAGGCTGGCCACCGCTGCGGGCTGCCAATCCCCAAAGGCGGCGGCGATCTTCGCTTTCATCACCGCTGGGTCAAAATCCCCCACAATCCCCAGGAGCATCTGTTCGGGGCGGAACGATTGTTGATAGAACTGGATCAGATCTGCCCGCTCGATATTGTCGAGGTTGGTGTATTCAACGGTGCGGGCGTAGGGATGATTGGGGCCGTAGATGTGTTTGTCAAATTCCCGGCGGGCGATGTCGTCGGGGTTATCGTTGCGACGGGCGATCGCGCCTTGCCATTGTTGCTTTTCGAGGGCGATTTTATCCTCCCGAAAGGCGGGATGCTGAAGCACTTCGGCGAACAGATCAAACACGGGTTCGAGGTCTTCACTGAGGCTGCTAAAACTGGCACTGCCGGAGGAAGAATCAATCCCCGTTTCAATTGCAGCGGCCCGTTGTTCGAGAAATTCATTGATTTCATCGGGGCTATGTTCCGTTGTGCCGCCGTTGCGCAGCACCGCCCCGGTGATGCTTGCGAGGCCCACTTTATCGCTGGGTTCGAGGCGATCGCCTGTCCGGAACAGGGCCTGACCATCCACGAGGGGCAATTCATGATCTTCAACGAGATAGACCACAATGCCATTGGGGAGGGTGTAGCGTTCATAGTCCGGGAGTTCCACCGCTCGCAGGGGTGGAAAGTCCAAATCGGTATAATGCTGGGCCGTGGCAGCGGCCACCGTGGGAGCAGAGAGAACAACCATCAGCAGGGAACCGCAGACGAGGAGCAGTCGTTTCAGCCAAACCGCTTGCCGACCGAGAAAGAAAAATCGTTGACGCATAGTGAGAGTGTTCAATAATTGCTGGAGGACTAGGGCTTAGTTGGGGGTGTTTTGGTTGAGAATTTTCCCAATGGTTTGGTTGGTTGGGACAAAGGTTTCTTGGGCAATGCGTTGAATTTGGGCGGGGGTAACGGTGTCGATCGCATCTAGATAGCGGAACACATTGCGCCAATCGCCGGTTTTGCCGTCATATTCCGACAGCAGGCGCGACATACCGCTGTTGGAATCGAGCGATCGCAACAATCCCGCCTTCGCCTGATTCTTCACCCGTTCCAACTCCTGGGCTGTCACCGGTTCCGTCTTTAACCGTTCAATCTCGCCATGGAGTGCCGTTGCCACCGTTTCCACATCCTGGCCCGGAGCCGTCATCGCATAAAACAGCAACATATTCGGGTACTTATCCCCCGGAAAGCCACCAAAGCCCGCCGCTGAGAGCGCAACCTGCTGCTCTTGCACCAGGGACTTATAGAGCCGCGACGTGCGACCATCACTCAAGATCGCCGCCATCAAGTCGTAGGCCATGCTATCAGGGTGCATCAAGTTGGGGCGGTGATAGCCTTCGAGATACCAGGGTTCAGACTCCAGCTTGAGGGTGACGCTCCGGGGTTCGGTTTGGGGCGGTTCCACCACCGTCACTTCCGGGGCCTCCGGCCGGCTCGGATAGCGGCCAAAATAGGTTTGTGCCAACTGTTTGACCCGACGCGGTTGCACATCCCCCACGATCGCCACGGTCAAATTATTCGGCACATAGTAGGTTTCAAAAAAGTCGTGGACATTTTGCCGGGTTAAATTGCGGATGTCTTCGTTGTAGCCAATCACCGGGCGGCCGTAGGGATGGGCGGTATAGGCGGCATCGAGAAACGCCTCCACCATCTGACCCACCGGGGAATTGTCCGTGCGCCAGCGCCGCTCTTCGAGGATCACTTGCTGTTCTTTAAAAAATTCCCGAAACACTGGATCTAAAAAGCGTTCCGATTCTAGCGACATCCACAATTCCAGCTTATTGGAGGGCAGGCTGTAGGTGTAGATCGTATAGTCCGCCGAGGTGGCCGCATTGAGACCCACGCCACCGGCCTGCTCCACAATTTGCCCAAATTGATTTTGGATCGCCAGTTCCCCCGCTTCCGCTTGTAGGGCTTCAAATTGGGCGTTCAGTGCGTCGAGATTGTCGGTATCGCCCTCGGTTTGGGCGGCTTTGATCTGGGCGTTGAGGTCGTCCAACTGGTCGAGTAATTTCACTTCGGCAGCGTAGTCACGAGTGCCGATTTTCGTTGTGCCTTTGAAGGCCAAATGTTCTAAAAAGTGCGCGACTCCGGTTTGGCCGTCCGGCTCATCCACGCCCCCCACATCGGCATAGGTGGCGAAGGACACCACCGGGGCATCGTGCCGCTCAAGGACAATGAATTTTAGGCCGTTATCGAGGGTGAATTCGGTGATGTTGGCTTTCACCCGGTCGAGGTAGGGCTGCATTGAGGCGCTGGGGGTTTGGGCGGCGGCGCTGGGGGTGAAGAGACACCAGAGACATAGAACCAGGCTCAAACCAAGGGCCAGGGGTTGAATTCGAGGGTGCGATCGCATCACAGGCATAGGGGGACTTCTCAAACAATAGTCATCTCAAGGGCAAACCACTGCCCAACAGCGGCAATGGCATCATCCAGACAGGGATCATTCCTTTTAATAGTGCCTTAATTTTTTAGCAATCTGCCGCAACCTGTCCCAGAAATCCGCCCGGCCATGCAGGGAAGACAGCAAAATTCGCTATGGTATTTCAAGGAAAACCACTCAATCACCGCAGTTCATCATTACATGGCAGACCAACTCATTCGCGCCACCGCCGCCGACGGAGGAATCCGCGCCGTGGGCGTGATTAGCACCCGTTTAACCGAAGACGCTCGTCAACGCCACACCCTGTCCTATGTCGCCACTGCCGCCCTCGGACGGGCCATGGCCTCCGGTTTACTCCTCGCCTCCAGCATGAAGCAGCCCGGCTCGCGGGTGAATTTACGGGTGCGCAGTGATGGCCCCCTGGGCGGTCTCCTCGTTGATGCGGGGCTAGACGGAACCGTGCGGGGCTATGTGATTCACCCAGCGGTGGAGATTCCCCCCAATGCGCGGGGCAAACTGGATGTGGGAGGTGCGATCGGTAACGGCTTTCTTTACGTCGTGCGCGATGTGGGCTACGGCTACCCCTATTCCAGCACCGTGGAATTAGTATCGGGGGAAATTGGCGAGGATGTGGCCCATTACCTCCTCACCTCTGAACAAACCCCATCGGCCCTATTAGTGGGGGTGTTTGTCGGGGCGGAGGGCGTGACGGCGGCCGGGGGTCTGCTGTTGCAAGTGCTGCCCAAGGCCGCCCGTGATGATTCTTTAGTAGAACTGCTCGAAAGTCGGATCGGAGCCATCCAAGGGTTTACCCCTCTATTGCAGGCCGGCAAAACCCTACCGGATATCTTGAACAGTCTCCTCGGCGATCTCGGCCTCCAGATTTTCCCGGAAGTGCAGATGGTGCGCTACCAATGCGACTGTTCCTTTGATCGGGCGTTAGGGGCCTTAAAACTGTTCGGCGTGCCGGAACTCAAAGACATGATCGAAAAAGACAAGGGAGCCGAAGCCACCTGCCATTTTTGCGGTGAAGTGTATCAAGCTGATGTGGCACATCTCAACCAACTGATCGCAGATTTAGAGACAGAGTTAGGCTAAGGTAAGCCTGAGCAACAAGGGGCTTAAAGCCCCTTGCCTGCTGTGTTACTCAGAAAAGGGCAGGGTTGACCATTGGGCAAGGAGGGTTTGAAAGGCGCGGCCCCGATGGCTGATCGCGTCTTTTTGGGCGGCGGACATTTGGGCGAAACTTAAACCCACGTCGGGAACATAAAAAATTGGGTCATAGCCAAAGCCGCCTGTGCCTTGGGGGGCGGTGAGGATTTCCCCTGGGCAGATGCCTTCGGCCTGGAGGGCGATCGCACCATCGGGAGCCGCGATCGCCAGCGCACAGATAAATTGCGCCGATCGCTGTTCTGTGTCTCCTAATGCTGTCAAGAGACGAGCAATGCGATCGGCATCGGTCGTGCCATAGCGGGCGGAATAAAGACCTGGCGCACCGTTGAGGGCATCAACGGCGAGGCCCGAATCATCGGCGATCGCCCAGTCTCCCACCGCTAGCGCCACCTGAGACGCTTTTAACGCCGCATTTTCCAGAAACGTTGTCCCCGTTTCCTCAATCTCCAAGTCCGGCGGCTTCATCACCAAATCCACCCCCAAATCCGCTAGATAGACCGACATTTCAGGGATTTTGCCCGGATTTCCCGTCGCAACAACAAAGCGTGTCATCTTAACTTTGCATCCGTCGAATTTCAGAGTAAAACGCCGCTTGGCAAATCACCCCATCGTTTTGGATCGTCACCGTCCGAAACCGTAAATTTTCACTAGCAAACCAGATCCGCTCTTCGTAGTGGCGCGGGCCATCCTGCACCGTCAGGGTGAGCGTCTCATCTGCGCCGAGGTCATAGGTTCCCACCGCTAGATCGGCCCGGAGCAGTTGGCCGCTGGGGCTGGGGGCGTTCGGGGCAGCGAAGGCCATCACCGTACCGCCTACTTGTTTCGGTTGCCCCGAATCAACGGAATTATCCCAGTGAATATCAAGGCCACCCCAGACGGTTTCCGGTGCGATCGCCGCATTTGCGCAGAGGGTTTGGATGGGAGCTGCATCGGTCGCGAGCCAGGCCATGGTGACTTCCGCTTTCGCGCTCTCTGACTGGTTCTCTGTGAGTTGATAACAGGTGCGTTGGGCAAACCACTTGCCCACACATTGCTCCATAAAAGTCTTAATATCCATGGGCGATCAAACTATTCTAAAGGCGTTCACAATCTTCCCATCTTACCGTATTGGTCTTCTCTGTTCCGATTGGGAAATTCCAAGCTAGACTAGGGTTGAATTTCCCTTCGTCAGTTTCAATTGACGGGCTTCACCCACAGATTTTCATGAGTTCAGGAATGTTTATGGTCACCACTCCCCACAGGACAACAAGCATTCTGCAACGTCTGACGGCTCTCGGTGTTGGGGTTGCCGCAACGTTGGGCTTGCAAGCGATCGCCACCCTCCTCGCTCCCCCCGCCGCCCAAGCTCAATACATCATCACCCTCCCCGACGGCGTTCGCTGTGAAGGCCAATTCCAAGGCTACACCGGCAACGGCATCTGTCAATATCCTGACGGCTACTACCGGGGTGACATTCTCAACGGTCGGCGGCATGGGAGCGGCATTTTCTACTATTACGACGAAGAAGAAGCTGATAACGGAGACGAGGACAGCAACTTTCGGACTATCTACAACGGCGAATTTTTGAACGGAGTTCCTCACGGCAAAGGGAAATTCGTCTATGGCAATGACAACCGCTATCAAGGAGATGTGCGTAACGGTTTGCCTAATGGGATTGGCTTATTCATTTTTCGTGACAATCGCTACTATGGGGAAGTCCTTGATGGTCAGCCCTCCGGACGTGGGTCGATGGTTTATCGCAATTGTCGAAACTATGATGGTGATGTACGGTGCTATCGCTATGATGGCTTATTTCAGAATGGGGCTCCTCACGGGCAAGGAACCTTTACCTACAATTCTTGTGCCCAACAGAATGGACAACTCCAATGTACTCGGTTTTCAGGCAATTTTTGGAGAGGACAACCCAATGGCAGCGGGAATCTATCATTTCCCGATGGCACTCGGTGCCAAGGACAGTTTAATGACGTGACATTAAGTGGTCAGGGGTCATGTTTTTTTGGTAATGGTGATAACTATACTGGAGAGCTACGTCTTGGCGCACCCCATGGTGTAGGGCGTATGCGTTACGCTGATGGCCGAGTTTATGAAGGCCAGTTTCGGCTTGGAGAACCTGCACCATAGGAATTGAATTAACCTGGAAATCCTGATGCCGAGCAATCTAATCCTAGTGTTATGGCACAGCTAAAATCAAGCTTTATTGTGGGGTGGGTTGGGCTGCTTAAACTCCTGCCATCACTGCAATTCAGCAATCCGCCGTAACCCACTACTTAACGTGTGCCATACCACTAGGCACGGCATATCTAAGACTACAGTCCTGGCAAGTAGTCAAGATCTAACTATTGTGCCTCAGTCTTTTAGACGCTTAATCAAGCTTTAGGCGTATTCGACTTCGTGCCATAAACCGAATGATTGAGCATAATAATCCAAAATAGTTTGTAGTTGAAGGTCAGAGGCTGGTGGGAGATCATCACTCAACGTTAGCAGTAGCGCTCCCACTTGACTGTGGGCATAATCAAAGGCAGTCTCCTCTTGCAGCTCAATTTCTACTGATAATACTCCCTGAACCTGTCGCAACTGGGCCGCCACTTCTTGATACAACGCTAAAGACAGTGCTTTACAACTCAATCGTTTTTTCATCATCACCTCCAAATTCAGCACACCATAACACACGGTATCGCACCAGTGTCGGCCAAGCACACCACTGCTCACGTTTAGGGGTGTATGGGGTGAACAGAGTGCGATCGCGCATCATGATCCGGAGTCTCCAACACTGTGTCTAGGTACGTTACAGCATTGACATACTCCCCCACTAAACCCTACGGGCTATAGTGGGAGATTCTGAACAGCCAGTTACCTGACCATTTATCCACTCAAACAACGAGAGTTGCAGAGGGTTGCTAGGCTCAACGACTAACGCCATTGATTTATCCT
>NZ_JAQMTY010000231.1 GCF_028330765.1 Spirulina subsalsa CS-330
CGGTGGCTAGTGCCGTTCTTGGAGATATCGTGAGACCCACAGGTCGGACAGGTCATCTCAATAGCCATGAGCTTGTCTCCCTAGTTATCGTAGTTGTGTAGCCTGATTTTCCTCCGTCCCGTGCATTAATGCACTACCCAAAAAAAAACGACCCGTCACCCGATGTGGGCGCCAGCTCGTCTATTAATGCAGCTCAATTTTAGCATCAGAAAGGGTGAGGGTCACAAAAACCAGAAATATACTCATGGAGTACAAATATATTGTGACCAAGTTAAACCAACAATTACAACTTCTGTTTCCGCCTCAAGGAAACAAAGTCAAGCGTCAGCAACTTATCTCGTGGGGAGTTCCAGAACTGAATCTTGATAGCTGCTCGATGCCTGGTAAAGCTGTCAAATACCTGAATGCTTCGAGTTGCTTCTTGGTTTGTCGTGTAAGCCCACGGCACTGGGAAGTTTTACCTATTCCGCCTAAAGCAGTACAGTACACACGTTCTGAAATTGTGGAGCACTTGCGCCTCCGAAATGGTGAGTTGAGTGGAATTTCAACTGGTGGATTTTTGAGCCAAGGAAGCTACATTGCTTGGCGCGAAAAGCATCGTTACTGGTTGCTGATAGAACGCCCAATGTGTATGTCCGCTTAGTATTTGGACAAATATCTTGGAGGGTTGCGATCGCACTGAAATCTTGATGAATGCGATCGCCCCTTAGCCGGGGGTCTGGGGGGGAGATATCCCACCCAGTGGGAGGTTTGGAGGGCTAGCCCTCCAATATGGATATGGTTTATAGATAACCTTGAAAAATCAAGCACGCGATCGCCACACCTCCGACCAATCACCGCCCACCTCTAGGCCACAGGTGGAACTCGTCGCCGTCAACAGAAGCGATTCACTGCCGTTCCAATGGCGCTCCAAAAGGCGCAGCGTCACATCACCCCGCATTGTATCCCGACAACAAAACTGCATCCCCCCCAGGGTCGGCGCTCGCAGCAGTGTGCCGGTGTGGGTCGTTGTCCCCACCAGTTCCACCCGATACCGCCAATGTTCCGCCCCCATCACCCAGCGCCCCCAGGGGTCAATCTCCCAACTCACACGGCTATTCCAGGGGACAAACTCATAAAACTGCCCGCGATGGTGAATCCCTACCATTGCCACGGATTCCGCCCAGGTCAGCACTTGCCGCCGTCCGCCGCCTGCCGTTAACGCTAAGTCAGGCTCCCCCTCAAAACTATTGCAGTTCAACCAAAACCACTCGCGGGGAAAAGCGCGACCCCAATTTTTTTCGCTGTAGGCGGGGGCTTGGTGGAGGAAATACATCTGACCGTTCCAGTCAATCCAACCGTTGGCGAGGCCGTGGGCCATGAGGATTTGCCAACCGGGTTCAAAGATTTGGAATTGCGAGAGCCAACCCGCTGTTGATTGTTGGGGATGATGGGGCGAACCCCAACCATAGAGGGGCGCGATCGCATAGTCCCAGCGACAATAAAACCCCGTAGCGGGATCGCAGAGATAGCCCTGATTGAGGTGGGCGGTGGCTTGGTAGCCTTCGGTGCTGTGGCGGTGGAATTGGTCGGGGGGGAGTTCGTGGCAGGGTAAGCCGGGGGTGCGCCAATGACCCAAGGCGAGGCGATCGCGCTCTGCCCAAAAGAGATCCACATCGGGAAGCGATCGCCACACATACCCATCCTGGGGGCCGAGGATTTGCGCCGCGCCGCCGCTGTGGGGTTGACCGCCCTGGGGGTCTTCGATGGAATACATAAACGCGATCGTCTCCCCCAACTGAGGCAGCGTGACCCGGTAATACCACCCTTCAAAAAACCGTTGATCACTGCCATCCCAGTGATAACCGCTGTGGGGCGTTTGTAAACGGATGCTCGTCATGGTTCGGCTCGTCGGATACGGTTTGGATTGCACGCTCTGCCCTATCCTAAAGGTTTCTGCAAACTTGGATGCACCCATGGCTGAAATTCTTGCCCACCCTTACCCCTATCCCCTGCCGTCCTTGTCCCAAGTGGCGTTAGTGATTATTGATATGCAGCGCGACTTTCTCGAACCGGGAGGGTTTGGGGAAGCCTTGGGCAATGATGTGACGAAACTGCAAGCGATCGTCCCCACGGTACAGGCATTACTCGCCACCTGTCGCCGCTTGGGAATTACCGTGATTCATACCCTCGAATGCCATCAGCCGGATTTGTCCGACTGTCCCCCGGCGAAACGGGAGCGGGGCAAGGGCAGTTTGACGATTGGCGATCGCGGCCCCATGGGCCGCATCCTGATCCAAGGCGAACCCGGCAACGCGATCATCCCCGAACTCACCCCCGCCCCCGGCGAAATCATCATCCCCAAACCCGGCAAAGGCGCATTTTATCACACCACTCTGCCCCAAGAATTGGCCCAACGTCAGATCACCCACCTCCTCTTTACCGGAGTCACCACCGAAGTCTGCGTCCAAACCACGATGCGCGAAGCCAACGATCGCGGCTACGAATGCCTCCTGATCGAAGATGCCACCGCTAGCTACTTTGAAGACTTCAAAACCGCCACCCTCGCCATGCTCACCGCCCAAGGTGGCATCATCGGCTGGAGCGCCCCCAGCACGGAAGTTTTAGCCGGATTGATCAATCTGTAATCTAGAGAATCTAGAAAATATCCAGTTTCTCCATTAAGAGATATAAAGGCTTTAAATTATGAAATAGCCGATGTTTAGGTGACTCTAAAGGAGTAGAGTCATATTTCCCAGCTTGTTGAAGGTGCTTTTTTACGGTTGTATATGCTATATTCTTTTGAAGTTTTTCAATCACATCTTGTGCAATCTTAAAATCATTTAAATTGTTTGCTTTTTTTAGAGTTTCTATATTCTTCATGACCCTTACTAAAGGCCCACTATTATTTCCTTTTCTAAAAACAAGTTTGTATGCAATTTGACGTGAATGAATTCTTCCGTGTTGGAATTTTGAAATATTCATCATAGCATCATGATATTCAGGATGCTTTTGAATTTGGGCATCGAGATATTCTAACAACTCATTTTTCCATACAAGAACCTCTTTTGCTTTCTGAAAATTATTGCGTTCTTGATTTCGTTTATGATTTAAGATAAATGCTTTTTCAGTTTCTTCAGAACAAAATCGAATACGAATTGAAACTTCTTCAATTCCTTGGATTAAATATGATATGTAACGAGCATGTCCATCAATGATCATATTTTGCTCATTGATATCAATTGGTTCATCATCTTGAATACTGTTAAGATTGGCTGTTTCTTTGATCTTATTTCGATAATAAATGACACTCTGATTATTTTTGTCGGGCTTTCCATAAATATCTTCATAGAGTGGATGAATTTTGAGTTCACTCAAGTTAATCTGTTTTACAACACTTTTTGGAAAATGGTCTAGATTAAAAATATCGTTATCGAGGGGAAAATTAGCAATCAGTAGCTCATGACCACGTTTCGATTGTCGCCCTCCGGTATTGGTCATCCCATAGGATTTTTTCCAAGCTAGAGTCCGAATTTCGCGCCAATTATAAAGCTCGCGTACTTCTGGGCAATCATCAATGGTCATCAGCCAGCGGTGCGGTGATTCGTACAGCACTCTCGCTAGATGTTCGTGATCGAAGCCACGATGTAAATCACCACTTTTTCCGTATAATCCAGATTTTTCAGCGGAAAGATAGGGCGGGTCAAGAAAGATAAACACGTCCTGTCCTGGTCTTGCAATTAATTCGGAATAGTCAACATTGCTTAACTGCACAGAATCAAGCAAGCCGTGAAGATTCCGCAACCGTTCGACACTGGAGCGGGTGAAGCGATCGCAATACGCTGCTGCCGTCATTCCTCCCGATTCCGTTGATCCCCCCGATGTACTCCGATTCAAAATAAAAAACCGTGCTGCACGATGAAACTGATCATCAGGAAACTTATCTGGATCATTCAAATCATTAGTCAGATGTTGCCGGAATTTTTGCCATGCAGGGCTATTGCGACTTGGGCCTCTGTAAGGATGTTGCTTATGAAATTTCCAAACAAAATCTGCCAATTCTTCAGCATTATTTTGTACTTCTTTCCAGAAACTAAAAACTAAGGGGTTTAAATCATTCGCATAGTATTGTGTTGCTAACCCACGTTTAATAGAATTCAATAAAATACTACCGCCACCTAAAAAAGGTTCGCGAAACTCTTGACATTGTTTAAAGAATTTAAATAAGAAAGGAATATCTTTTTGTTTGCCACCAGGATATCTTAGTGGTGTTTGATATTTTTTTTGACTATTCATATTTTTCAAGTATCTAATCTCAATATAGCTTTTTCTTGACTGATGAGATACAGTATGAAGCCTCTCGGTTTCTTTGGGTGAGAGCTTTGAAGTAAGAGATGTGCCTCGTGAGTCGCGAAAACGCTATATCCTCTTAAGCTGATCGGCATTCAAACTACATTATGCCAGTTGCGCTGAAACCCTTGTACAAAGGGGCTTAGAAAAACTAGGGTGCAATTTAGATGACGATTAGCTTAGTCATCACTAAAGGTTTTAGCTGCATTTTCCAAAAAGTCTTCCCAGTCATCATCTCCCGGCAAAGGAATATAGCCATAATATTCTCTTGAATTTTGATAAAACTCTAGCAACACAGTTTCTGGTAAATTTCCAAATCCCATGTCAGTCATAGCTAATAAAAATGAATTTAATTCTTGATCTGAGTTGCAATCTCCAGTACTTCTTGCCATCTTTCATCCATTCTACTCGTTATTATTTTACCGTTGAAATGGCTACGTACAGCATGAACTACTCTTTCTACATAAAAACTATTAGACATAGGAAACCCACTGTCAAGCAAAGACTGCCTAAACTCTTGTAATACACTCCATTTTACTGGAGACCTTATCTCTACACTACATGCGAAGCAAGTTTTACGCTCTTCTTCAGGAACGTCTTCTCTCCATGCTTTTGGTTTACCTGAGACTCCATGAAATGACCATTTTTCATTAGAAGGATTGGATAGTATTCGTTTAGCGCGATTGTGTTCTGTTGTGTCTTTCTGACCATGCCAGCATCGCCTAAATGCATAAGTAATCCAATTTTCAGAAAATAGTTTAAAAAATTCATCAAAATCAAATAAAGCAATATCTAGAACATGATTAACTTTTTTTGGGTGTGTCAATATCAAATCGGCAGGATGTGAAGAAAAACCTTGCTTGGCATTCATGCTCATCATCAATGTTTCAAGCACAGCTTTGAATTTTTTGTCCTCCATAGAACCATGCCATTTAACATTTCTTTGAATTCCATCACGATGAATTTCTAATACTTTTTGATCAAACCACTGAGGTGAGATCCCTAAACGACTAAGATCACTACGATACAGTCGGTTATAAAGAAATGAGCCTTCAACATCTTTTAGTGAAACAGAAACATTATTAAGATACACATCTCCTTTTTTTCGATTGTCATTGACGGCTCCAATTTCACGAACTTCTTTTAATACACCAATATGTGGTAAGACAATCTTACCAATGTTACTCTGTAGCCAATCAATTACCTCTTTTTCTTTGCCTCTAGACATAGAGTTTGATTTCCTGAGTTTAGGTTAACTATACTATGATATCTTGTGAGGAAAAAATTGAAATCATAATGCTGTAATTATGTTTACAGGACTGGTGCAAGGGTTGGGGATGGTGGAAACCGCTGGGATGGATCAACTCAAGATTCAGGTGATGGGGGCGGCGGGGGCAATTTTAGACGGGTTGGAGCTTGGGGATAGTGTGGCGGTGGATGGGGTGTGTTTAACGGTGGATCGGGTTCTGCCCCAGGGGTTTATCGCGATCGCATCTCCCGAAACCCTCCAGCGCACCTGTTTAGGCGTGCGATCGCGCGATCGTGACCCCGTTAATTTAGAAACCTCCCTGCGGGTCGGGAGCAAAATCGGCGGGCATTTTGTCACCGGCCATGTGGATGGAGTGGGGCAACTGCTCGCAGCGGTGCAAACCGCCACCTCCTGGGAAATGACCTTTGGGATTGTGCCGACAGAACGGGAGCAATGGCAGAGTGCGATCGCGCCCTATCTCGTCAATAAAGGCAGCATCGCCGTCAATGGCATCAGTCTCACCGTTGCCCGCTGCGACCCCGACGCGAGCCAGTTCACCGTCGCCGTCATCCCCCACACCTACCACGCCACCAACCTCGCCCACCTTCAAACCGGGCATTGGGTCAACCTTGAAGGCGATATTTTAGGGAAATATGTCGAGCGTTTGCTCCGGGTAACCCCCCAAACCGCAACACCTTCTGATGCAATCACTCTCGACTTTTTAACCGAACATGGTTATTCCTAGGGCAATGGATTGCGATTCGTCCAATCCCCAGCCTAAGATCGGGAAGCTAACGCCTCAACCCACCCGCAGACCGTCATGATTCCAGATCTTTTGTTGCGCCGCAAAACTCACTTTATTTTGTGGCGACCGGGTTGCACTGAACCCGCTCCGCGTTTGTTGCTGGGTCTGTTTGCACGCATCATTCCCACCCGTGAAGGGCTGCGCGAAATTCCCCTCGCGCCCAATCCTGACTTTCCCGATCTGTGGGAAGTGGCGGCGGCGGATTGTGGGCTGATCGAGGGTCAAGTGTATGCCTATTGGTTTAAGGTCAAAAACGTGAACCCCTATGGATTTACGGGCCCGAATGAAATTTTGTATTGCACCGATCCCCTCGCGGCTACGGTGGATCGGCGGCCCTCGCGTCTTGCGCCGATTCCCCCCAATGAGGGCGGCGTGGCCAGTGGTGATCCGGCGAGTGTGGTGCGCTATGACCAGGGACAGTTAATCCCCTGTAATGCGGATGGCGCAACGGTGGTATGGGATGAGGCGCACCCGACGGCGGCACTGCCGAAAAATAATCAGTTGGTGATCTACGAACTGCCCACCCGTTGGACACAGACGGGCCAAGGGGGAAAAGGCATCGGCTGTTTTCGGGATAGTTTGGCGTTGGTGGAACCGGGGGCGATCGCCCCCGATTTTGCCCATGTTCCGGCCGTGGCAGCGGGTCAGTCCCACCTCAAAACCTTGGGCGTAAACTGCTTGGAACTCCTGCCCCCGGCCGATAGTGATGATGTGCTGGAATGGGGCTACGGCACGGCAAATTTTTTCGCGGCTGATGATGATCTCGGCCGCTCCGTCAGTCAAGAAGCCTCAAGTGCGATGACGGATTTAATCGCTCTGGTGGCGGCTTGTCATCGCTTGGGGATGCGGGTGTTTATTGATGCGGTGATGGCCTTTGCGCGGGGCAACCCCTACACGAATATTAATTTTTTGGACTTCATGGTGCAGTGGGGGGTGAATGATCCGGAGCAGGGCGATCGCGACGGCTTCGGCGGCGATCTCTTCAAATACAACTTTTGGGTCGAGGGCTATCATCCCCTCTCCGGCAAAAAAGACTGGTTTGTCCCCGCCCGCGAATACATGAAACTCTACATCGCCCATTGGCTGGAGCAATACCACATCGACGGGGTGCGCCTCGACAGCGTCAACAATGTCGCCAATTATGACTTTTTGCAGGAATTTCGAGACTTTGCTCGGGCCTATTGGCGCGATCGCGGCGGCGACGACGAGCAATTCCTCGTCGTTGGCGAAGAACTCTCCGTCCCCATTGCCCTGATCCATCAAAATCGCCTCGATGGCCTTTGGAATGAAAAATTCAAACAGATCGCCCGCCAAGTCATTTTAGGCAAACCAGCAGCGGGCGATCGCAGCTTTGAATGGAGCGTCCGCAAACTGATCGACTGTCGTTACCTCGGCTTCACCGACGGAACCCAAGCCATCAACTACCTCACCTCCCACGATGTCGGCGGCTTCGGCAACGAACGCCTCTACAACTACCTGCTCAACCAAGGCATCACCGACCTCGAACACCGCATCAAACTCGCCTTCGTCTGTCTCCTCACCGCCGTCGGCATCCCGATGATCCTCGCCGGGGATGAATTCGCCGATCAACATGATTTCGACCTCAGCGACGAACACAGCAACCACAAACAAATAGACCCCGTCAACTTTGACCGCCTCCAAGACCCCTGGCGGCAGCGTCTCTGTCGCTATGTTGCCCGCCTCGTCAAATTCCGCACCCAAGCCCCCGGCCTCGCCGTCAACGACACCCAATTCCTTCAAATTGACTACACCGAAGGCAAACAAGTCATCGTCTGGCAACGGGGCATGGGAGACGATGCCGTGATTGTCGTCGCCAACTTCTCCGACTACGGCACACCAGACCCCTTTGCCCCCACCTCTGAATATTGCGTCAACGCCTGGCCCCAAACCCCCCCCGGCAAACACTGGTGGGAAGTCACCCAAGACCGCATGATCTTTACCGAATGGATCGGCCGCGAACCGATTTTTCCCTGGGAAGCCAAAGTCTACACCCTCATCGATGCCTAACCTCAGCCCCTGCCATTCCCTCTCACTCAATTACAATGAGGGTTTTATTTCATGATTTCAGGGTTGCGATCGCCCCAAAGCAGCCCTTAAACCGGGATTGTGCGTTTCATGGTCACACCGCCCGCCGGGACGAAGGTGATGCCGCGTCGCTGGGGTCGAATCTGGTCGGGGGGAATGAGGTGCAGGTCGGATTGTTGGAGAATCGTGCCGAGGATCAGTTTCATTTCAAACAGGGAAAAGGCCATCCCGATGCAACCCCGATGGCCGCCGCCGAAGGGGAAGAATTCCGCTGGGCTGAATTTGCCGGTGAGGAAGCGATCGCTATTGAATTGGGTGGGGTTGGGGTAGGTTGCCGGGACGCGGTGGGCGAGATAGACGCAGGGAATCAACACTGTGCCGCGATCGCAGATATAATCCCCCAGGGCGTAGGGTTCTTTCACAATGCGGGGTTGGGCAATCAGGGCGATGGGATAGATGCGGAGGGCTTCGTGACAAACGGCGTTGAGGTCGGGGAGGGCGGCGAGGCGATCGGGGGGCGCGTCGGTGACTTCGTTTTGCAACCGCGTGCAGCGATCGCGGTCTTCGTAACTCCATAAAATCGCCCAGGCCAGGGCTGAGGCGGTGGTTTCGTGACCCAATAACAGCAGGGTCATTAGTTGATCGTGGAGTTCGCGATCGCTCATTCCCTGGCCCGCTTCATCTTGGGCGGTTAACAACAGGCTGAGGATATCGGCGCGATCGGGGTTGTCCTGCTGACTAGCGCGGCGATCGCGAATCTCTGCATAGACAAGGCGATCAATCCCCTCCCGCTGTCGCAAAAATCGACCCCAAGGACTCCACGCCCCCAAATCTTGCTGCAACACCGGGAAAAAGAACAGGCTGGAATAGAACGGATCACTAATCGCATCAAGCAGCGCACTGATCCGCTCGGTTAACTCGTCGTAGCGCGGCCCCGGTTCCACGCCAAACACCACCCGCAGGATGATTTGCAGGGTAATATCCGCGAGGGACGATCGCAGATCCAACGTCTGCCCCGTGGGAATCTGAGCCAAAACCTGGCGCGTGATCGCCACGATCAGATCGCCGTAGGTTTTCATGCGATCGCCATGCAACGGCGGCATCAGTAATTTTCGTTGGCGCAGATGTTCCGCCCCGTCAAGCATGATCAAGGAGCGATCGCCGGTTAAGGGGCGAAACACATGGGTCACCTTCCCCAGGGCAAAGGTATCCACGGGCGCAGTAAACACACCTTGCACGAACTCTGGTTCCCCGGTAAACACCACCGGGGGCGACTTCGGCCCCAACACTCGCGTTGTAAAGGTGTGACCATACTGCCGTTGGTAGCGGTCAAAAAATGCGATCGGGTCGCGGACAAGCTCAAGGGTTTGCCAAAGACCCGGATGTGTGGGGCCAGGGGGCAGAGAAGCGATCGCCATGGTCAATCTATCGTCGTCCTTACAGTTTCGCCAACATTAACTTGCGTTGCTTCGAGGGCAATTGGGTATATTCCGCGACGATCTTGCGGAAGTCCTGCCCTTCGATGGTTTCCTGTTCGAGCAGGGCTTCAGCTAACCGATCCATCAAGGGGCGATGTTCCCGAATCAGGTGGCGGGCGCGATCGTAGCAGTGCATCGCAATGGTGCGCACTTGGTGGTCAATTTTCGCCGCCACGGCCTCAGAATATTCCGAGCGATTCCAATCATCCCCACCCAGGAACACCTGTTGACTGCTGGGGGTTTCGAGGGCCACCTGTCCCAGTTCAGACATCCCGTACAGCGTCACCATCCGCCGGGCTAGATCCGTGACTTTTTTAATGTCGCTGGCAGAACCGCTATCGATTTCAAGATCCCCGAAAATCTCGGCCTCCGCCGCTCGGCCGCCCAGGGCCACGGTGATTTTATCGAGAATCCAGGCCCGCGTATACAGGCCACTGTCCACCACTTCTTCATCGGGCACTTGATCCGTGAAGCCCTCAATGCCGCCGGAACGGGGGATAATCGTCACCTTGTTGAGGGGGTCGGAATGTTCAAGGAGGGTCGCGAGGAGGGCGTGACCGAGTTCATGGTAGGCGGTCATGCATTTTTTCTTGCTGTCGAGGAGGGGCTTCATTTTGAGGCCGACGGTGATGCGATCGAGGGCATCTTCGAGTTCTTGTCCGGAAATTTCGTCCTTGCGGCGGCGAGCGGTGAGAATGGCGGCTTCGTTGAGGAGGTTAGCCAGATCTGCCCCGGCGAGGCCCGGAGTCCGGCGGGATAGGAGTTCGAGGGACACATCAGCGGCGAGTTTTTTGGTGCGGCCGTGGACTTCGAGGATTTTGAGGCGACCTTTGCGATCGGGTAAATCCACCATGACCTGGCGATCGAACCGACCGGGACGCAGCAGGGCTGTGTCGAGGACATCGGGGCGGTTGGTGGCGGCAATCACAATCACGCCGGTATTCCCTTCAAAGCCGTCCATTTCCGTCAGGAGTTGGTTGAGGGTTTGTTCCCGTTCATCATTCCCGCCGCCGATGCCTGCGCCCCGTTGGCGACCCACTGCGTCAATTTCATCAATGAAAATCAAACAAGGGGCGTTTTCCTTGGCTTTTTTAAACAGATCCCGCACCCGTGAGGCTCCAACCCCGACGAACATTTCGACAAATTCTGAGCCGGAAATGCTGAAGAACGGAACACCGGCTTCCCCGGCAACGGCTTTGGCAAGGAGGGTTTTACCGGTTCCGGGGGGGCCGATGAGGAGGACACCTTTCGGGATGCGAGCGCCGATGGAGGTGAAACGTTCGGTTTCTTTGAGGAAGGAGACGACTTCTTGGAGTTCTTCTTTGGCTTCGTCAATGCCGGCTACGTCGTCGAAAACAATGCCGGTTTTGGCTTCCATTTGGAAGCGGGCCCGCGATCGCCCAAAGGAAAACGCCTGACCCGATGAGGAGGCGGAACGGCGCAACACCATCACCACCACCGCAAAAATAATCACCAACAGGGCAAGGTTGGCCAACAGTCCCACGGTGGCGCTGTGGTCGGCGGAGGGTTTGACGGAGAAATCGATATTGTTGGCCCGCACCCGTTGGATCAGTTCTGGGTTGTCCTGGAAGAGGTCTACACTGTAGCTCTGTGTGCCTTCTCCGGCGAGGGTGACTTTCCCCATGCCGGTTTCAGGGTCGTATTCAATACTTTGAACTTTGCCCTCATCGACTTGCTTCAAGAGTTGACTGTAGGAGAGCGTATTGGGTTGTTCGTCTTGGGCGATCGCGCCTTGGGGCATCGTCCACTGCAACAAGCTCGCCAAGGTCAGGCCGAGGACAACGTGCCAACGCTTGCGAGTCGCCGCCGACGCTCTGGGGTAAAAGTGCTTCTTCATGCGATGAGGGATACTCGGTAAGGTGTGACGATTACAATTCTTATTTTAAAGTTTCTCACTGGATTTCCGCAGGTTGCCCTTGAGGGAGAACCTGAAGGATAGGGAATCATAAATGATACAACTCGTTAGGATAGACTATACACTCGGTATGTTTCTCGCGTAAGATGTATCGTGCCCTTTCCCTTTTTATCCCCCAACGCCCGTGAAAATCTTTGTTTATCACACCCCTGAACTGACCCCGACCGATCATCTCCCGGACTGTGCCGTGGTGATCGATGTGCTCCGCGCCACCACGACGATCGCCACAGCCCTCGCCGCCGGAGCGGAAGCGGTGCAAGCCTTCCGCGACCTAGACATCCTCACCCAAGTCAGCGCGGCCTGGCCCGCTGAGCAGCGACTCCGGGCGGGGGAGCGGGGCGGCCAACAGGTGGACGGTTTTGAATTGGGGAACTCTCCCCTCGCTTGTACCGCCTCCCTCGTCCAGGATAAACGCCTCTTTTTGAGCACCACCAACGGCACTCGTGCCCTGCAATGTGTTGAGGATGCGCCCTTAGTGCTCACCGCCGCCCAGATTAACCGCCAAGCGGTGGTCAATGCCCTTAAGGATCATCAACCGGAAACGGTGTGGCTTGTGGGGTCGGGTTGGCAGGGGAGTTATTCCCTGGAAGATACGGTTTGTGCGGGGGCGGTGGCGTTGCCGTTCTATGAAGCGGCTGGGGGGGCGATGTTGGGGAATGATGAAGCCCTCGGCGCGATCGCACTCTATCAACAGTGGCAAGAGGATCTCGTGACCCTCTTTTGCCACGCCAGCCACGGCCAACGCTTGATGCGCTTAGATCTCCTCGATGATATCCGCTACTGCGCCCAAACCGATATCACCGATGTTGTGCCCCAACAATGCGAAAAAGGTGTGCTCAAGCGGGCTTAACCGGCTAAACAGGCATTACTGCGATTTTCCTAAAATCTCATCAATAAAATCGGCATAGGCAGAAACTCGCGTATCGAGGAAATATTCTCCGACGCTGCCGTCGAGTGCGTCGGTAATGTCAATGCCCTCGGTTTGGGGGCGGAGTCGTTGGGAGGCAATCCCGGCGATTTTGCCGTCGATAAAGGCGGGGCTGCCTTCGTCGCCTTGGGTCGTGCCGGATTCCCAGGGGAGGCCGATGGGGAGGGAGGGGTTTTGGAGTTGGGCGAGTTGGGCGGGGGGAAGTTGGGGAGCGTTGGGGGGATTGTCGGCGTTAGATGCTGGGGGATCGGGAAGCGGGGGGCGGACTTGAAGGAGTGGATCATCCAGGCTGGAGGGGGTAACATCGTGCCGCAACAGGCCCAGGTCGTAGCGTTGATATTCGCGGCCGAGGGCATCGCGGGAGCGGCTGAACCCGTCAAAATCGTAGAGGAGTTGGGTATTGGGGGCGATCGCATTCGCCGTAGACGGGTTCACTTCTCCACCATCAGGGGGCGTATTGAGGAGATCCCCAAAGGCATCGTAACGATTGCCGCCTATCAGCTTGCGCTGGATGATCGAGCCGCTCACCTCCCCCTGTACTCCATTGCCCGCGATGCCGTAACCGATCCGGGTAAAGGTGCGATTAATTTCATCAACGCCGGGAAAAGAACTGCGGTAGATGGCGTAGCGATCGGCTTGGGCGGGGGCGAGATTGCTGAGTTCGATGATCGCGAGGTTATGGTTGCGTTGGGGGCTGTTGTCCCAGCGGGGGTGAATGTGGACGGCGGCAGCCTTGCGCTCAACAGTGCCACGGGGTAGATCGAAGGTGACGGTGACGCGATCGCCCTCGGCGGTGGTGGAGGGGATGCCGGGGGCTTGGGTTTCAAAGCAGGAGGCAGCGGTGAGGATATGGCGGCCACTGTCGAGGAGTGCGCCCGTGCAGACGGTAGCTTCGCCGTCAATGTTGAGCAAGACCACGCCATCATAGCCTTGGCCGGGGTCAACGTGATACGGAGATGGCGGCGCATCAGAATTCAAGAAAATGCTATCAGACAAGACTCCGCCATCATAGCCTTGGCCGGGGTCAATGTGATACGGAGACGGGGGCGCTTCGGGATTAAAAAAAACGCTCAGGGCCAATAGTTCTAGCATCGGGACTTTTCCAAGGGTGTCGCCCCTGATTTTAACGTCTGCGATCGCGTCGCCCAAGCCTGATACCCTAGAATACTGGGCTGATCTGTACGGCTACATCATTAGACTTTCAGGATTTAAACACAACTATGTTATTAGATTTAACAGGCAAAAAAGCCTTGGTCACGGGCATCGCCAACAATCGCTCCATCGCCTGGGGGATTGCCCAACAACTCCACGCCGCCGGGGCCGAAATTGGCGTTGCCTATCTCCCCGATGAGGCGGGCAAGTTTGAAAAAAAAGTGCGCACCCTGGTGGAACCGTTGAATCCGTCGGTGTTTGTGCCTTGTAATGTCCAAAATGATGAGCAGGTGGCGGCGGCCTTTGCAACGGTGAAAGAAACCTGGGGTAATTTTGACATCCTGATCCACTGTCTCGCCTTTGCCCAGCGGGAAGACTTAACCGGGGAATTTATCAACACCTCCCGCGATGGGTTTAAAACCGCCTTGGAAATTAGCAGCTATTCCTTACCCGTCCTCGCCCAAGCCGCACGACCGCTCATGAATGAAGGGGGTGCGATCGTCACCCTGACCTATCTCGGTGGCGTGAAAGTGATCCCCAATTACAACGTGATGGGCGTGGCGAAAGCGGCGTTAGAAATGTCGGTGCGGTATTTGGCGGCGGAATTGGGCCCCCAAAATATTCGGGTGAATGGCATTTCTGCCGGGCCGATCCGTACTTTGGCCTCTTCTGCCGTAGGGGGCATTCTCGACATGATCCACCATGTAGAAGCGATCGCCCCTCTGCGCCGCACGGTGACTCAGACCGAAGTGGGCAACGCGGCCACCTTCCTCTGTAGCGATTTGGCTAGTGGGGTGACGGGTCAGATTCTCTATGTGGATTCGGGTTACGAAATTATGGGGATGTAGCCCGTTTCAAAGGGTGAAGCGAGTAGCGAGCTAGAAGCTCGCACGACAGAGGCTGAATCTCGCCAGGGTAATGTGAGCCTCTGGCTCACTGATTCCAAAACCACATTTGGAATTTAAGGGGAGTTTTGGCGGTGATGCGATCGCGCCCACCATTGGCCCAAGGGTGCGATCGCATAGACCGCCCCGCTCACCCCCAGGCTCATCAAACCCGCGACCAGGGCACAAAATCCATAGGCAGCGATCGCATCCTCAAAACTCAAAATCACCGACCAATCCGCCGCCGTCATCCCAAACCCCCACGACACAGCCCCAACCCCCGCCACCACGAAGCCCACCGCCAGCCCCGCCGCTGCGATCGCCCCGCGCGGTATCCCCAAACTCAACACCAACAGCCCCACCGCCACCACCACCAACACCCCCAACCGCCACCACACCCCAACGGGCATCCCCAACCAAAACAACCACCCCAGCCCATAGCTCAACAGGCCCAGCACCCCCACCCAGCCC
>NZ_JAQMTY010000232.1 GCF_028330765.1 Spirulina subsalsa CS-330
GATTAACTGCGTGCGATCGCTGAAATATCCGTGCTTGGTGCGTTACGCTGCGCTAACAGCACCCTACTTAATGCCTTACTTTAGCCGTGTCAATCCAGTAGGGTGGGTTAGGCGGCTTAAAATCTCGCCATCAATGCAATCCAGCAATCCGCCGTAACCCACCGATTAACGTGTGCCGTGACACGTCTGAAGTTATGCAATGACTGCGTGCGATCGCTGAAATATCCGTGCTTGGTGCGTTACGCTGCGCTAACAGCACCCTACTTAATGCCTTACTTTAGCCGTGTCAATCCAGTAGGGTGGGTTAGGTGGCTTAAAATTGCGCTATCACTGCAATCCAGCAATCCGCCGTAACCCACCGATTAACGTGTGCCGTGGTACTAGGGCGATAGGGGCGGGGTTATTTCGCCTCCATCCAGTTTGCGCCGGCGTGGATGTCTACGTTGAGGGGAACCTCTAGGGTTAACGCGGCGGCCATGACGGAGCGGATTAGGGGTTCGAGGCTGTCCCATTCGTCGGGGGGAACTTCGAGGACAAGTTCATCATGGACTTGGAGGAGGAGGTTGGCGCGGTAGGGTTCGAGGGCGCGATGGAGGTTGACCATGGCGATTTTGATGATGTCGGCGCTGGAGCCTTGGATCGGGGCGTTGGCGGCGGCGCGGAGCAGTTGAGAATCACCCAGGGACAGGCGTTTGAGGGACTCTAGATCGATCGCATCGGGATCGCTGCCCCGGAGGGCGGTGACAGAGCGATCGCCAAAATTAAAATAGCGTCGCCGTTTGAGGAGGGTTTCCACATAACCGAGGGCGATCGCTTGGCGTTTTTGGCGTTCTAAATAGGCGAAAACCTGGGCATAGCGATCGCGATAACGGTCGATAAACTCGCGCCCCTCCGTCGCACTCACCCCCGCTTCGCGCGCAAACCGCTGCGCCCCCATGCCATAAATCACCCCAAAATTAATCGTTTTCCCCAACCGCCGCTGATCGGGGGTCACCTCGTCCGTGTCAAACAGGAGCCGCGCCGTGACCGCATGGACATCATCGCCGCGTTGGTAAGCATCGAGGAGGATCGGTTCTTGGCTGAGGTGGGCGAGGATGCGCAGTTCGATTTGGGAATAGTCCGCCGCGACGAGGAGCCAGCCCTCACGGGGGAGGAAGGCTTGGCGAATTTGGCGGGAAAATTCGCTGCGGATCGGGATGTTTTGCAGGTTGGGGTTAGAGGAAGAGAGCCGCCCGGTACTGGTGACGGCTTGGTTAAAGTCGGTATGGATGCGATCGCTCTCCGGGTTCACCAACAGGGGCAACGCATCCACATAGGTAGACTTCAACTTTGACAAGGTGCGATAGTTCAAAATGCAATCAATCACCGGATGATCCCCCTGCAATTTTTCCAAGGTGGCGTGATCCGTGGAATATCCGGTTTTCGTTTTCCGACTTTTGCGGGTACTTAAGCCCAAGGTTTCAAATAATAGTTGGCTCAGTTGTTTCGGCGATCCTAAGTTAAACTCTTCTCCCGCATCCTCGTAGGCTTGGGTTTCAATGGCGGCGAGTTGGTGGGCTAACTGGTCGGAGAGGGTTTTTAAATAGTCTTGATTGATACGAATTCCCAGGGATTCCATATCAGACAAAACCCGTTCTAGGGGTAATTCCACCTGATCAAACAGTTTTTCCAGTTCCGGAAGGTGCTGTAATTCCGCTCGCAACGGTTCCACCAGGTGATAGGTGGCGTAGGCATCTAAACCGCAATAAATCGCGATTTTCTCGATGGGTTGATCGGCAATGGTTTGACCTTTGGGAATCTTGAGATCGCTATAATGTTGGGCTTCAATATCGCCTAGATAGCGGCGGGAAAGGGCCGTTAAATTATGTTCACTATCGGGACGTAGCACATAACTCGCCAACATTGGATCAAAGACAACGCCGTTTAATTCCAGGCCATGATGTTTCAAAACAAGGCGGTCAAATTTGGCGTTTTGGAAGACTTTCGGATAGTCGGCGCTGGTGAGGATGGGGGCGAGGTGCGATCGCACCCGATCCCAGCGTAATTGTTCGCCCTGGGTGTGGCCGACGGGAATATAGGCGACCTGATCCGGGTCGGTTCCCCAGCAACAGCCCAGGCCGACGAGGTGGGCGGTGTAGGTGTCGAGTCCGGTGGTTTCGGTGTCCCAGGCGACGGGGTGGGCGGGGTCGGTGCAGGTGTGGAGTGTGGTGATCAGGGCGGCGAGTTTGGTGTCGCTGTTGATGATCTGGGGGGTAATGGCGGCAGGTTGAACCGCTTGGGCGGCTTGGGTTTCGGCGTAGGTAAAAAAGGTGATGTCGTCCGCCGTGGGGCTGGGGTCAGTGCTGCCGAATTGCTGCTGCCATTGGTCGAACTGTTGAGCGAGTTGGTTGAGTTCGAGGCGTTGGAGTTCAGGGAGAATCCTGTCGCGATCGAGGCTGGGGAGGGTGAGGTCGGGAAGGGTGACGCTGAGGGGTACAGCTTGGTTGATGGTGGCCAGTTGTTGGGAGAGGAAGGCGTTGGCGCGATCGCGCTCTAGTCGCCCCTGCACCGCCCCGGTGATTTCGTCGAGATGGTCATAGACCGCCGTGAGGGTGTCGTACTGGGCAAGTAGCTTCTGGGCGGTTTTTTCCCCCACGCCCAACACCCCCGGAATATCATCGGATTTATCACCACAGAGGGCTTTGTAGTCGATCACCTGATCGGGACGTACCCCGAATTTTTCGCGCACGAGGGCTTCGTTGTATTCCGTGGCTCCGGCGATGCTGCTTTTTGTGAATCGGTGTTCAAAGTAGAGGATGCTGATCGCGGCGGGATCATCCACGAGTTGGAATAGATCGCGATCGCCACTGAGAATTTTCACCCCCACCCCGGCCGCTTTGCCCTGCCGTGCTAGGGTTCCCAAAATATCATCCGCCTCGTAGCCCGCTTGGGTGAGCACCGGAATCTGCATCAGGGCAAGGAGGGCTTGGAGATTTTCGAGATCGGGGCGGAAGTCGTCCGGGGGGGGCTTGCGGCTGCCTTTGTACTGGTTGTAGAGTTCGTGGCGAAAGGTGGGTTCTCTGCGGTCGAAGGCGATCGCTAAATAGTCCGGTTGATGGGCCTGCATCGTCTGCAAGAGGGCTTTGAGGAACCCAAAACAGACATTGGTGGGGATGCCGCTCGCCGTGCGGAGGCCGCCGCTACTACTTTTTGCAAAGGCGTAGTAGGAGCGAAAGGCGAGGGAATGGCCATCAATGAGCAGGAGCGTGGAGGAGGTCAAGGCACGATTTGGATCAAGAACACCCATTTATCCTAAGCGATCGCGCTGCCTTCTCTTGTTAGAATCCGCTGCGGGATTTCCGCTTAGCCATCCACTTGCTCAATCCAGTTGCGGCACTTGTGCCACACTTCAAGCTCAGATTTCCATTTTTCCATCTCAATGCGGAGGCGAGTGGGGTCCCCTACATAGGTATCGAGGATGCACTTGCGTTTCTCGATTTTGGTCTCAAGGGTTGAGGTTTCTTGAGCGATCGCATGTTGAATCTCGGCAAGTTTCATGGCAGGGAGGACTGTACTGGGTAGGGTAATTGTTACAAATTTGTTAAATTAAATCACAGAATAGCATCAAAACTTGGTCTAAAGTGCAAGGCTCTTTGAGATCGTTCCAGAGCGTATCATTGACCAAGCTAGCCCCCATTGCCCCCAGTCGCTCGGTTCCCCATTCCCCGATTTTCACCTGTTGAGCACCGTTTATCATCCATTCAACGACTATCCTACTCGCTGACTATCATCACTATGTTTTTCATCCGACGTTGCGCGATCGCCCTCTCTTGTGGAGTGCTCCTCCAAGGCATAGCTGATCCGGCCCGCGCCCAGCTAGAGCGTGAGCCGTCCCGACCTGTTGCCCAAATCCCCGCCCAGAATTCGGGGTTATCCGTGGTTGAGTACAAAGTCGTTCAGGAGTTAAACCGGGCCCGCTCCAATCCTCAACGGTATGCCCAATGGCTCGCCACCCTCCGCGCCTACTATAGCGACAATCAACTCATCTTTCCCGGTGAAGACCCGATCACCCTCGCCGAAGGGGTGGAAGCCCTCGATGAAGCGATCGCCGTCCTCCAAACCTTTCGCCCCGCACTGCCCCTGGATGTGTCCCCCAGTCTGAGCGATGCCTCCGCCTCCGCCCTCAGCGCCGCCATGACCGGCACAATCCTCGCTAACAATGCCACCACCTTCACCCAAAGCATCGGCGGCACGCCCAGCCCCCTCCTCCTCGTGGCTCGTTTACTCGTTGATGACGGTCAAGGCGATCGCCCCCGCCGCCAAGCCCTTTTTAATCCTGCCTATCGTAGTGTTGGCGTGGCCTGTGGTGTAGAAAGTGGCTCAACGGCCCAAACCTGCGTGATTAGCTATGCCGGATCAGCCAGCGATCGCATTCCCACCCAAATCACCGCACTCCCTCCCGTAACGCCCCAAGTTCCCGAAACCCCTGAAACGCCCGAAACCCCTGAAATTCCTGAAGTTCCTGAAATTCCTGAAGTTCCTGAAACCCCTGAAATTCCCGTAACGCCCCAAGTTCCTGAAACGCCTGAAGTTCCTGAAACGCCTGAAGTTCCTGAAACGCCTGAAGTTCCTGAAACCCCCGA
>NZ_JAQMTY010000233.1 GCF_028330765.1 Spirulina subsalsa CS-330
ATTAAAGGACTCGCTGTCGCTCGATTTGTTTGTTGGTGCAAATTCATCTCGCCACTAAAAGGCACGTCCGCCGTTACCTTCGGTAACTCTACTCGGACTCGCTTTATAGTGGGAGTCTTCTTTGCACATTTAAGATAAAGAATGGGCCAAAATTTCGTTCACGTTCCTATTGCTTGGATCGTGACTCATCACGCGCAAAACCCCCCAGACAAGTCTGAGGGGTTTTGTTAATGGAGCCGAGCAGAGTCGAACTGCTGTCCGAACTGGCTATTTACCTTCTGCTCATTCACAGGTTTAGCCCTTTTGATCCGCAGGGCGGGAATAACCAATTATTCCGGGTTACGCGGAGTCTCTAGTAAAGTTCTCGCAAAGCGTCGTGACTAGATGCACTTGGCTCGCATATCCGTTAAGGGTTATCCATTAGTATTAACGGAGTCAACTAATGAATGCTCGAAACCTAGTTTGGTTTATGGACTAAGCAGCAACAGGTGCAGCTTTACGAGCGAAGGGAACGATGTTGTTCGCAGTTACTTTTTTGGTTGAACTCTTGATTTGCGAGAGGGAGTTCGCTCTCGACCTGAATCACAGGGCGGCTTTCACCAACCCGTCGAAACCTTTACGGCCCCGTGTGTTGCTGTTTCATTATAGAAAGGTTTGATGCGGAATGCCAAGGGGGGCGATCGCGGGAGCTACCCATCGCACCACTTGCGCAATTCTGCGGCTAGGGTAGAGGCGATTCCTTTAGTTAAACTGATTTTGATGATGTACTGTGTCCCGAACCGCTTGATCGCCGCCGCCTTCATCGTTATGGTGGCGGGATGTGGAACCGCTACGGAGACGATCGCAGAGGGCGATCGCCGCCTTTCCCCCGCCGCCCAAGCCCAACTGAGCGAGAATTTGAGCCAGTGGGTGGCCGAGTACCAAGCCCAGGATGAGATCCCTGGGGTGGCGATGGCGGTGGTGATGGATGATGGAATTTTGCTGCTAGAAACTTGGGGCGATCGCGATCTAGCGCAACAATTACCCGTTACCCCCCAAACCCTGTTTCATATCGGCTCGACCCATAAATCCATGACGGCACTGCTGGGAGCGATCGCCGTTGATCGTGGTCTGCTGGAGTGGGATGCGCCGCTGGTGGAGACATTCCCGGAGTTAACCCTCGCCGACCCCGATGCCACCGAGAACCTGACCTTGCGCCATCTCCTCAGTATGCGCAGCGGCATCCACAGCGATGCAGAAGATGATTTTGAGGTGGATACAGCTACCCCGGAAGACCTCGCCGACTATATCGCCGAGCTTGAACTGTTCAGCCAACCGGGGGATAAATTCAGCTACAGTAACCTGTCGGTTTCCCTGGCGGGTTATCTGATTGCTCTGGCCGAACGCCCAGACCAAGACCCCTTCCCAGACCAAGACCCCTTCCCAGCCCATGCCGCCCTCTTGCAAAGCTGGATTCTTGACCCCATTGGCATGGATGATGCGGTGCTGCAACGTAGTGATGCGCTGCGAGGGGGCAACGTGGCGGTTCCCTATCGTTGGGATGACACCGAGGGAGATTGGGTCACGGCGGAGCCTGAAGATTTTGATGATGATGTGCTCGCACCTTCGGGGGGATTAAAGGCCAGTGTGGAAGACATGGCGGCCTATTTGATCACTCAAGTTCAGGGGGGGGTGACCCCAGGGGGCGATCGCCTCGTTTCCGCTGCTAACCTGGCCGCCACCTGGGAACCCCGTTGGGGAACCTATGCCATGGGCTGGGAAGTGGCCGACTATCCCGATCTGTGGGTGTTGCACCATGAGGGCCTGTACGATAATCAGTTGAGTATTATCGGCCTGTTGCCAGACTATGGATTAGGGTTTGTGGTGTTAACCAATAGTGCGGAGGCAGCAGAAAATTTGATCGCCGATGTGACCGATTATCTAGTAGAACAAGTGGAACGCCTAGAGGACTAAATCAGCAACGGAGCGGCGCGAATCTCGTGAAAATTCCGTATTTTCACGAGATTCCATCACGAGGCAGTGATGGTGCTTATTCCTGGAATGCGGCCCGTTTGCCTGGGCATCGAACCGAAACAGGGCAATAGAAGGCACGATATACTGTGGATCTTATCAGAAATTTCTCGTTTTTTGAGCCTGAATTGTCGTGATCGAGAAGGTAACGTTTTTTTGCGATCGCTTGATGATCACTCAATCCACTTGTTAGGATTTAGACATGTTCAAAAGGCAGAACCAAACAGCCTAATCAACCCACAAAAAGCGAGGTAAAACGCTGTTAGATACACTGTCAAATTCGATCGCAAAAGCGGCACAAAACAAAAACGCAGCCAACCCTAATCATTAAAATAATTGGAGTATCTCGACAGGTTTCTGTCAGACTCGAATAATACTGAGGAATAATGAGGGAAGGGATCTGCAAGTTTCGTTTTGGGCCGCTTTTGGTCTGCTTGCAGTGGACTATCGGTAGTCGTCCCTCGGAGCATCTACGAGCATTACGACCCTAGCCCATTCGATATCAATATCCATTGATCATGATTCATGCTCGTGTCTTATCGGGACTTTGGGGAGGGGTAATGGCGATCGCCCTCCACAGTGCCAGCGCCGCCGCCCAAGATGACCTGCGCATTCATATTCACACCCAAATTCACCCGGATTTCCCGCCCAGTGCGGTGGTGTTGCAGGGAGATGTACGGGATCAACAGGCTGAAATTCGCCGCATCGAAATCTATCACACCAGCGATCGCACCACCCCCCACCAACGCATCACCGGCATCGCCACCCGCTTTCCCGACCTCAGCACCGCTGGACTCGTGATCGAAGACCTCAATTTTGACGGTTATCAGGATCTGCGACTGCCGGAATTTCTCCCCGCCTCCCCCAATATTCCCTATCTATATTGGCTCTACAATCCGGAAACCGCCCAGTTTGAGCGAAACCGTGATTTAGAAATCATCACCAGTCCGGTAGTGGATTCAGAACGACAACGGATCACGTCCTTCAGTCGAGTCAATGCCGTGACCTACGTGATCAGTGACTATCGCATGGAGGGCGATCGCCTCCAACTCCTGCAAGAACGCACCGAAATCTATGATAGAAAGGGGCGAAAGCGCGTGATTGTCAAAATGTGGCAGGAGGGTGAATTCGTGATTGTCAGCGATCGCCTCGAACCCGCCACCGCCGATCCCTAGTTGCTAGCTGTGATTCCTTGGATTAACCATGACTCACCCCTCTAACGAACGCAAAGTTGCTGACGCTGCCTTTCAACAATCCTTGGCAGACCTTGAGCAACTCCTCTCCGAAGCCGATTCCCCCCAAGCCAAGCCGAACGGCAAAACCCCACCCCCTGCCCCCCCACCCTCTGCCGTTTCCCCCCAGCGGCGCACCTCCCCCAACTCGGCCCACTGGCACGACCCCGCCCCAGACCTAGACCTTGAACCTTAACCAGAACGATCCTGCTGCTGCGATTGTCCCGCCGGAAGCATCCCCCCAGTCTTCCTAACCCCTGCCCCCATGACGCTCAACCCATCATCGACAGCGGCAACCCCTGCCCCCGCCAACCATCGCATTCTATGGATTGATAACATTCGCGCCCTAGGCATTCTCCAAGTCTTATTTGTGCATACGGGACGGTTCCGGGCGGATTGGTTTGTCTATGTGTTTTCCTTTTTCATGCCCCTGTTTTTCTTTTTATCGGGGTTGTTTGTCAAAGACTCCCTGCGAGAGAAACCCTTTGGCCCCTTCTTGAAAGATAAATTCATCCGGCGACTCGTGCCGTATTTTGTCTTTAGTGCGGTGAGTTATCTCTTTTGGCTGCTGTTGATTCGGCCCATGGATGCCGGGTTACCCGATACGCCGCCACAGGTTCAGCCGCTGGCGGGAATTTTCTACGGGGTGGGGGGCTATGGGTGGCTGCAGCACGATATCAGCCTCTGGTTTTTGGTCTGTTTATTGGTGACGGAAATTGCGTTTTATGGCTTGATTCGGTTGCCGTCTAAACGCCATTTGATTGCTGTTTTGGGGATTTGCGCCGGGGTGGGCTATGAGATTTTTTTCCTCACCAAAAACCTCACCTATCAACTCAGTTGGATTCCCTACCCCTTGCAATACCGCCTCCCCTGGTGTTTGGACTTGATGCTGACGGCGGTGGTGTTTTACGGGGCGGGGTATCTCTGCCGGAACTATGTGTTGAGCGATCGCTTCACCCACTGGCATCGGGGTTGGGTCGTCGGGGGCGCGATCGCCGCCTACATTATCGGCACAGAAATGAACAGCACCGTCAACTTCATTTTGGGCAACTACGGCAACTTTGCCTATTTCTACCTCGGCGCATTCGGCGGCATTTTCGTCTGGCTCCATCTCTCGCGCTGCATTCCCCCCAATCCGGTGCTGAATACCATCGGCCAAAGTTCCCTCACCATTTACCTGCTCCATCTCCTCGTCTTTCCCCTGATTACCGGCGTGCTCACCCTCGGCTTCAATATCCCCAACGAAGCCCTCAAGGGCGTATGGTGGGCGGCAACCCTCTACACCGGCATCACCACCGCCGTCTTGATTCCGCTGCATTATCTCTTTACCCGTTATACGCCTTGGCTGGTGGGCCAACGCCATCCTACGCCGCGATCGCTGCCGTCCTCATGATTGCCGTGGCGCAGATGACCCAAAAATAAACCGGAGTTGGATCGTCCAGTCCTGCTCCTGGCGTTGGATGTCCACCTGTTGGATGAATTCGCGCAAATAGAACCGCCGTTCTGCTTCGGAGAGATCCCACCAAAATTGGGGTAAGGAGACGTTTTGCGCGATCGCACTTAAATTTTCCGGGGGGAGTTGGGCCAGGTGAGCGCGGGCGGTGGCGATTTCGGTTTGGAGTTTGTAGCGGCGCAGTTGGGCGGTTTCCGCGTCGAGAATGCCAGCGGTTTCCAGGTCGGGCAATTGGGCGAGGATGGTTTGTTTTTGGCTGATCTCGGTCGCAATGGTTTGATGGAGGCTGTTGAGTTGGGGCGCGTTGATTCCGGCGACGGCTGCCGGGAGTTCTTGACAAACGGTGGTAATCACCGCTTGGAGCATTGTGTCATAGGCGATCGCGCCACATTTCGCCGCCGCCCCACAGGCCACCGGGCGCAGATAGAGATAATCAGGCTTCTGCTTACCCCGCTGCGTCGTGCGCGTCACTCGATAGCGCGACCCACAGCCCCCACAGACCACCAAACCCGCCAGCGATCGCGGCGCACTGGCCGTCCGGGGCGGCAGGCGACGATTACGCCGCAACAGGCGATCAATTTGGGCCGCCTCATCCCGTGTCAACAACGCCATGTGAGTATCCGCCACCGTTTCGCCATTGTGGTAGGTAATATCACCGCGATACACCGGATTCGTCAGCCAGCGCCGCCCGGTGGTCACCGCAATTTTTTTACCGTACTTCTTCTCTAAATAGCGCACCGCTCCCCGCAGCGACCCAAACAGCAAAAACTGTTCAAAAAAATCCTTCACCACCGGGGCCGTACTGCGATCGATTAAGTAGCGATCCTGGCCGCGTCGATAACCGTAGGGGGCCTTGCCCGGTGGGGGTTTGGCATGGATGCGGTTGCGGGCGTGGCCGTTGCGGATGCGGCGGCTTTGTTGGTGGGCTTGGATTTGGTTGAGCAACACCATCAGGTCGGTGGTTCCCCCGTGGCGATAGTCCTGTTTAATCGCAATGATTTCCACCGCTGCCGCTTCCAGACGCGCCATCACGTGGCTGATGGCTGCGAGGCTGTCGCCAAACTCCTCCAAACGCCGCACTAATAAATATTGGGGTGGGTCTGTGGTGCAACGATCCAGAAGCCGGGTCAGTTCAGTGCGATCGCCACAATCTTGATACACCCCATCCACCTCCACCCCCCACATCCCCGGATCGGGGCACGGCTCCAACAGCGGATCACTGTAGAGATAGGCCACGATCCTCATGGCGTGGCGATGGGGGGAGCGTGACGGGCGAGCCACGCCTGTAAAATCGGGTTCACCAATTCCGGCGCTTCGTCCTGGGGACAATGGCCCACATTAGGCAGGGAAATGAACTCCTCAATGGCTGCGGCTTCCACCAATTGCCGACCGAGGGCAACGGGTTCCCACGGGTCAGCCTCACCCCACAGGACGATCGCCGGACAGGGTAGATGGGGGAGTAAATCCTCCGGCAGGGGGCCTTGGGAATAGGTGGTGAAGGCGGCAAAGACGGCCGCAGCACCGGGATCGGCGGCGGGTTTCAGTAACATCGCCACCAGTTCATCGGTGACGGCTTCCGGGCGGCGGTAGGCTTGGAGCAGGGCGCGGCGCACATTCTGGGGTTGGGCGGCCAGTTGGAAAAAGAAGGCGGCAAACCAGGGTTGTTTTAAGAGGCCTTGGAGCAGGGGAACGCTGAAACGTTGATGCCAGGGTTGGCTGGCTCGGTGGCGTTCGTGGAGGAGGCGCAGGGAAAAGTTGAGGGCGGCCACGCCGAGGACGCGATCGCTAAAACTCACCGCCGTTTGCATCGCCACGATCGCCCCGATGGAATTACCGATCAAAAACGCCGCCTCGCCCACCACCTGATCACAAAAATCCGCAATCTGTTGCGCCCAGGTGGCAAAGGTGTAGCTCAAGGGTTGGCCCGGTGTCGGTTTCGCCGAGCCGCCAAACCCCAATAAATCAATGGCATAACAACGGTAATCCGCCCCCAACACGGGCAAATTATGCCGCCAATGGCCCCAGGATGCGCCGAAACCATGGATCAGCACCACCGCCGGGCCGCGATCGCCCACCTGTTGGTAACAGATCGGGAGGTCGTGCCAATGCCAGGTTGCGGCGGGAGTATCCAGGGGAAGGGGTAGGGTCATGGGTGCGATCGCGAGTTTAAAAACGTTACTGAACTTAACGTAGCGCGAAAATCCCCTCACGTTCCGGGTGAATTGCGGGGATCGGCATTGATGGGGTTAATGGAGGTGGGGGAACTGTTGGGGGGGTTGGGGTTTGCCGGGGGCGGGTTGAGGAAATGTTGATAGGTGGCCCGCGAGAGTTCTTGGATCAGGATGCGGGCGCGATCGTCGTTATGGGGACGGCCCACGAGGGCGGCGATCGCATAGCGTTTCCCCATCGGGGTATCCACAATCCCCACATCCCCCAGCATTGACCCAATATCCCCCGTTTTATGGGCAATAACGGCCTGCTCATCCAAGCCCTGGGGCAGCAGATCGCGGTTTTCCACCTGCTGCATAATGCGGATCAGTTGATCCCGCGATCGCAGTGACACCAGCTTGCCATCGTGAACCATCGCCAACAGCGTCACCAAATCCAGCGGGCTGGTTTCATTCGTCCCGGTCAGATCCGGCAGGAGATTTTGAATCGAGGTTTGTTTGAGGCCCCAATCCCGGAATCGTTCATTGAGTAACGGTGCGCCCCCCAACCGCTGCATCAGCATATTCGTTGCGGTGTTGTCGCTGATCGTGATCATCTTCTCGGCCGTTGCTTCGAGGCTGTAGGTTGTGCCGGGCGTTTCGTACTGCATCGTGCCCGAACCCGATGCCATCATCTCCGTCGTCATCACCAACGATTCCGACAAGTCCACCAAGCCCCGATCCACCTCCTGAAAGACGGCGATCAAAATCGGTAATTTAATCGTGCTGGCGGCGGCCATGGTGGCCGTGCCGTTGAGATTGACAAAATCCCCCGTATCCAAATCCACCACGAACACACTGGTCTGGAGATCAGGCTGTTGGGCGGCGATCGCATCGAGGGTTCCTTTCAATCCCGTCAATTCTTGGCCCAACTGCAACGGGGGCACGGTATCCGCCGGGCTGGGGGGTGGGGTGGCGGTGGAAGGCGACTCATGCAAGCCGAGGGTAGCCGACAGCGTTCCCAGAACGACCCCCGTACCCACAAGGGCGATCGCCCCACGACTCACCCACACCGCCAAGGTTTGCAATGGGCCCGGCGGCGTTGGTGCGGGGCGGCGCGGGGGAGATGAACGGCGGGGGGCGATCGCCGGGGGTGGGGGGCTGGTGTTGGGGAGAGGATCGCTCGATTTTGGCGCAGGGGAGGGAACAACTTTCAGATGGCGGGGGCGTTTAGCCTCGGCGGGGGAAGCCGAGCGCAGGGGTTCGAGCTTCGGCCGCCGTCGCCGCAGCGGGGTGACCGGGGGAGGCGGTGACGGGGGAGGATTCACCCCAGCAGAGCGCAGTTGAGTTTCTTTGGCCGCCGCTTCGCGGGCCATCCGTCGCCGCCGTCGTCGCCCTAACTCTTCTGATGCCATGCCCAACTCCCTTCTTCACCCAACATCTCGTCCTGTTGATTTCAGCGTAGACCCTGTTTCTACCCCTGCGGGGCATTGCCGAGGAGCGTCAGAATTTTATTGACAAACTCTTGGTGATCCACCACGGGCTTGGAAATGTAGCCATCAGCACCACTTTGTTGTAAAAAGCTTTCGCGATCGCCCTCCATCGCGTGGGCGGTGACTAAAATAATCGGTAAATCCGCCGTTTTCGGATCGGCTTTTAAAATTTGGGTAATCTTTAAGCCATCCACGGCCTTACCCTGATAAACGCTGTGGGACAAAGAGACATCCATCAGGATAATGTCCACTTCGCCCGCTTGGGCAGCGCGCATTACTTCTTCTACATCCTCCGTGCCGCGCACGTCCAAACCGCCGCGTTTCGTGAGAATCTTGGAAAATACCCGCAGGTTAATCGGATCGTCTTCTACAATCAGAACGGTTGTCATAAGGTGTCAATCGGGGGAGCAAAGGCGCGAAAGGGTTGATGATCAAAGCGATATCTGACGAGCACCCCTACATGTAATATTCCCACTCAGAGGGAAATCCGTCACCCTCCACTGTAAGCGATCGCAAGGAACCCAGAACCTATGGCAAAACAGCTCGACCTCCTCGAAGCCGGTAAGATCATCCCCATCGCCCTCCACAGCGAAATGGAACGGTCTTATCTGGAATACGCCATGAGCGTGATCGTAGGTCGCGCCCTCCCCGACGTTCGCGACGGCCTCAAACCCGTCCATCGTCGCATCATCTACGCCATGCACGAACTGGGCTTAACCCCCGATCGCCCCTACCGCAAATGCGCCCGCGTCGTCGGGGATGTCCTCGGTAAATATCACCCCCACGGCGATCAATCCGTCTACGATGCCCTGGTGCGGATGGTGCAAACCTTCTCCTCCCGCTACCCCCTCCTGGCGGGCCACGGTAACTTCGGCAGCGTTGATAATGACCCCCCCGCTGCGATGCGCTACACCGAAACGCGCCTCGCCCCCGTTGCCCACGATGCCATGCTCGCGGACATCAGCGAAGCCACCATCGACTACGCCAACAATTTCGACAACTCCCAACAGGAGCCTTGCGTCTTGCCGGCCCAGTTGCCGCTGTTGTTGCTCAATGGGTGCTCTGGGATTGCCGTGGGCATGGCCACCAATGTGCCGCCCCACAATTTAGGGGAAGTGGTGGATGGTTTAATTGCCCTGATTGACCGTCCCGATCTGTCCGATGCCAAACTATGGGAGATCATCCCCGGCCCAGACTTTCCCACCGGGGGCGAAATTGTCGATCGCAACGGGATTGAAGATGCCTATCGCACGGGGCGCGGCAGTATTCCGATGCGGGGCGTGGCCCATTTGGAAACGATCCAAGTGGGGACGAAACGCCGCCGCAATAAACAAGTGCTGGTGATCACTGAGTTGCCCTACCAGGTGAATAAGGCGGCGTGGATTGAGAAAATTGCCGACTTGGTGAATCAAAATCACCTCGACGGCATTTCCGATATTCGGGATGAGAGCGATCGCGACGGAATGCGGGTGGTGATTGAACTGAAACGCGACGGCAACCCCCAAGAATTGCTGCGGCAACTGTATAAGAAAACGCCGTTGCAAAGCAATTTTGGCGCAATTTTTCTCACCCTCGTCAATAACAAACCCTGTCAACTCAGCCTGCGCGAAGTCCTCACGGAGTTCCTCAACTTTCGAGAAATCACCCTCACCCGTCGTTACCGCAACGAACTCGACACCGCCCAAACCCGCCTCCATCTCGTCGGCGGTTTGTTAACGGCCCTGAATAATCTCGATCAGTTGGTGGAGATTCTGCGCCATGCTCCTGATGGCACGACGGCCAAAGGCACATTACAAACCACCTTCGATCTTTCCGAGCGGCAAGCGGATTCGATCCTGGCGATGCCGATGCGCCGCTTAACGGGCCTCGAACGACAAAAACTAGAGCAGGAAGTGCAGGCATTACAAACACAGATCGAACAACTGGAACGCTTATTGGGCGATCGCCACGAACTCTTAAAGTCCCTCAAAAAAGACCTCCGCGCCCTGAAGCGTAAATTTGGCGACCCGCGCCGCACCCGCATCCTCAGCACCACCCCCACCGCACCTAGCCCCCCATCGTCCCTGGGTCAATCGTCCCCCGCCCCCAAACCCAAGGCCACCAAAACCCCGATCACCCTTGAACCCCTTGCCCCTGCGCCCCTCTCCCCAAGGTTGCCAGCGGATGCGGTGCTCGAAGTGACCCACAAAGGCGGCATCTGTTGGCAATCGCCCCCCACTCCGCCGAAACGGCCCCGCAAACTTGAGGATCTCCTCGTTTTGCGGGCCGGGATTGGGACGCGATCGCGCCTCTTGGTGCTCACCGCCAGCGGCAAGGTGTATCCGGTGGCAATGTCTGACATTCCCTCCAGCGGCAGCCCGACGGCGGTGATTCAACTGATGCCCAGTAGCGTCCAGCAAAAGCGCGATCCCCTCACCCATTACCTCCTGCCTCCGGAGGATCTGAGCAGCCATGATCTCGTGGTCTTGACGCAGCAGGGACGGATTAAACGGTTGGCGGGGCCGGAGTTTGAGGAGTTGACCAATCGCGGCGCGGTCTTGCTCAAACTTAAGGATGAGGATCAGGTGCAGTTGGCCCAGTGGGCCAAACCGGGCCAGGAATTAGCGATCGCCACCTCCGGCGGTCGGATTCTTCGCTGTCCCATTGATGATCAGCAAATCCCTGTCATGGGCCGCACCGCCCAGGGCAACCAAGCCACCCGCACCCGCCAAGGAGAAGCCATTTTAGGGGGTGCGATCGTCGAGGCGGATCATGATTTAATCCTTGTGACCCGTCAGGGTTATGCCAAACGCTTGGGGGTGGCGGAACTTCGCCTCGGTGAACGGGGCAACATCGGAACCCAGGCCCTCCGCTTCCATCCCCAAGATCAGCTTGTGGCCCTCGTGGCCACGGCGAACCCCACGGGCCAGGTGGGCTTACTCACCAGTGAAGATCGCTTATTCTGGCTCAACCTCACCAGCGTTGAACCCCAAGACAAAGAAGCCATGGGCCGCCGCCTCAAAGCATTGCCGCCCCACGAAATGATTCGCGGTGCGATCGGTTCGATTGTCTATGGGTCGAATTAGCGGAACAGGTGCAGCGATCGCGCTGCCGTGGGGATGAGTCTGAGGGGGATGGTGTCCGGCCGAGGGGACGGGCCAGAATTGCAGGATTAATACTAGAATGCAGCCATTGTTGCGATAGATCAGCGAAAGCGAAAAGAGTGATATGAGCGAGTGTCTAAAGGTTGGGATTGTGGGAGCCTCTGGCTATGGCGGGGTTCAACTGGTGCGGATGTTGCTCGACCATCCCAATGTGGAACTGGTTTATGTGGGAGGAAAAAGCAGTGCGGGGCAACTTTTTTCGGAACTGTACCCCCATTTTGACCAGCAGTTTGATCTCAAAATCGAACCTATTGATCTGGAGGTGATTAGCGATCGCTGTGATGCGGTATTCTTGGCGCTCCCCAATGGCTTGGCCTGTGATCTCGCGCCGCCTCTGATTGAAAAAGGCTGTAAGGTGTTAGACCTTTCGGCAGACTACCGCTTCCAAGACCTCAACACCTATACCGCTTGGTATAAGAAAGAGCGCACCGATCACGCCCTCAATGAAACGGCGGTCTATGGCTTGCCGGAACTCTATCGCTCGTCAATCCAAGAAGCCAGCTTGATCGGCTGTCCGGGGTGTTATGTGACGGCGAGTTTACTGGCGATCGCGCCCCTCCTCAAGCAGGGGTTAATCGTCCCGGAAACCGCGATTATTGACGCAAAATCCGGCGCATCGGGCGGCGGGCGGCAAGCCAATGTGGGGATGCTCCTCGCCGAAGCCGGGGAATCCTTCGGGGCCTACGGAGTCGCCGGTGCTCACCGTCACACCCCCGAAATTGAGCAAATTTGCAGCGACCTGGCCGGGAATCAGATGCGGATTCAATTCACGCCCCACCTAATCCCGATGGTGCGGGGAATTCTCGCCACAGTCTACGCCACCCTGCGCGATCCGGGGCTCGTGCGCGAAGACCTGCTCACGATCTATAAAGCCTTTTACCGTTCCTCAGATTTCGTCAAAATCCTGCCGGCGGGAACCTATCCCCAAACCAAATGGGCAGCCGGGACAAACCTCTGCTACATCGGCGTGGCGGTGGACAATCGCACCGATCGCGTCATCGTCCTTTCCGCCATTGATAACCTGATCAAAGGGCAATCGGGGCAGGCGGTGCAATGTCTCAACATCATGATGGGCTGGCCGGAAACCCTGGGCTTACCCACCCTGACGTTTTATCCCTAATGGATCTGATCCTCTGTCATCAAACGGCTGATTTTGATGCCCTGGGGGCGGCGGTGGGTCTGACGCGGCTGCAACCGGGGGCGAAAGTGGTGTTGACCGGGGGAGCCCATCCGGGGGTGAAGCGGTTTTTGGCGTTCCATCGGGATGAATTGGCGTTGATGGAGCGGCGCAGTGTGAATCCGCAGTTGATCCAGTCGGTGACGGTGGTGGATACCCAGCGGCGCGATCGCCTCGGCATGGCGGCCCCCTGGTTGGAGTTGCCCCACCTGCGCCATGTTACGGTCTACGATCACCACACCAGCGCCGCTTGTGACCTTCCCGCCACGGTGCGCCATGTGGAAGCGGTGGGAGCGACGACGACGTTAATGGTGGAGCAACTGCGCGATCGCGCCCTTCGCCCCACGGTATCCGAGGCAACGGTGATGGCCCTGGGGATTCACGTCGATACCCTTTCCCTCACCGCCGCCCAAACCACCCCCCGCGATATCCGCGCTTGGGCGTGGCTCTTGGAACAGGGGGCGGATCTGGTGGTGTTGCGGGATTACCTCGATCCGGGGTTAACGCCGCAATTGCAAAAGGTCTTAGCGATCGCCCTCGATCAACTCCAGACCACGACGGTACAGGGCTATGCGATCGCCCATATTTTGCTTGAAACGCCGGACTTTATCCCCGGCCTCTCCAGTTTGGCCGAGCGGTTAATCGACCTCACCGAAAGCCATGCCCTGCTGTTGGGTCATCGCTACCACCGCCGCAACGGCACGGAAGACCGCTTAACCGTGATTGGGCGATCGCGCATTCCCCACACCAATCTGCACAGCCTTTTCCAACCCTGGGGCGGTGGCCACAGTCAAGCCGCCGCCGCTGCGATCCATACCCCCGCCCCCGACTGTTTCCCGCGCCTCGTCCAAGCCTTCCTCGACCAAATCCCGCCCCCCCTCACCGCCCGCGATCTGATGTCGTCCCCCGTGCGCACGATCCGCCCCGACACGACGATCAAAGACGCTCAACGCATCCTCTTCCGCTACGGCCATTCTGGTCTGTCGGTGGTCAATCCTCAGGATCAACTCGTGGGGATCATTTCCCGGCGGGATCTGGATTTGGCATTACATCATGGGTTTGACCATGCACCCGTGAAGGCCTACATGAGCCGCACCCTCCACACGATCGCCCCCGACACCGCCCTACCGGACATCGAGCGCCTGATGGTCACCTATGACGTGGGGCGTTTACCCGTGCTTGCGGGCGGGCAATTGGTGGGCATCGTTACCCGCACTGATGTCTTGCGCCAACATTTAACCACGGCCCGCCCCAGTGATGACCCCCGCCCCGATCCGGTGTCCCGCTGTCCCCTGCCGGAACCGCGTCGCCTCTTTCTGCCCGTGATTTGGGATTTTCTCCAGCGGTTGGCGGCGGCGGCCACGGAGCGGGGCTGGCATCTGTATATTGTCGGCGGGGTGGTGCGGGATTTGCTGATTCAGGGTCAGCGATCGCACCCCTTGCCCCTGATGCAGGATCTGGATTTAGTCGTCGATGGGTTCCACCACGCCGCCCAAGCCGAGGCCGGGGTTGAATTGGCGAAAGCGGTGCAGCAGTGGTATCCCCAGGCGCGGCTCTCGGTGCATGGCGAGTTTCAAACGGCGGCGTTGTTGTGGCATAAAGACCCGGTGTTTGGCTCCTTGGCGGTGGATATTGCCACGGCACGGACGGAGTTTTACCCCTATCCAGCGGCGAATCCGGAAGTGGAGGCGAGTTCGATTCGTCAGGACTTGTATCGGCGGGATTTTACGATTAACGCCATGGCCCTGCGGTTAACGCCGCCCCGCGAGGGGGAAGTGTTGGACTTTTTTGGGGGACTGTTGGATCTGCGATCGCGCCAAATCCGCGTCCTCCATGCCAATAGTTTTATCGAAGACCCCACCCGCATCTATCGCGCCGTCCGGTTTGCCGTGCGCTTGGGCTTTACGATTGACCCCCAAACCGTGGACTATATTCGCTACGCGATCAACAGCGGCGTTTATAACCGCTCCCTCAGCCATTACCCCAAAGCCCCCGCCCTCACCACCCGCCTCCGCACCGAACTGCAATACAGCCTCACCTCGCCCCAGTGGCAGCGGGCGGTGCAATGGCTGAGTGAGTTGGGGGCGCTGCGTTGCCTCCATCCTGATTTATCGCTCACGCCCACCTTGGCCCGGCAATTGCGCCAGTTGGATCGCGGTTTGGCCTGGTTTGATCCGGATCAAGCCCTGACCTGGTGGCAATTACGGTTAGAACTGCTGCTGACCCAGTTACCCACCCCAGCGGCGATCCAGGTGGCGCATCAACTCCAATTACCCCAAGACATGAGCCAACGGTTAGCACAGGTACAGGCACGACGATCGCACCTCGAAGCGACCCTGCCCCAGTGCGATCGCCCCAGCCAAATCGTCGCCCACCTTCACAGCGATGATCTACCGCTGTTGGTGTTGATCCTGGTACAAGCATCGCGGCCCGTGCGGCGTATTCTCTGGCAATACCTCACCCACTGGGCCCCGGTGAAAGCCCCCCTCAATGGCAATGATTTAAAAACCTTGGGCTATGCACCGGGGCCGCGCTATCGAGTCATTCTCGATCAGCTATTGAGTGCTACCCTAGATGGCGTGGTTCAGACTCGTGAGCAGGCGATCGCCTATCTTCAGCACCAGTACCCGCCGGAGACCGCCTAGCCGGATGACGTAAGCAAGATCGTGGTAGTGAGAGAGATTGAATGAGTAACGACTATAAATACAGCCTCAAACCAGCCATTGGCCAGGGCATTTTTTCCACCACCTACCCCGCGATTGAGGTGAATTCTAATCGCCCGGTCATGGTGAAAACCTTGGCGGCCAGCTTAGGCGACCATGAACAGTTTGGCCAGTTTCGCAAACAGGTGTTATCCCTGACGAAAAAACTCGCCACCTGCACCCATCCCCACTTACCCAGCATTTGGGAAAGCTTCACCGAAGACGGCTACCCCTATTGGGTGAGCGATCGCATTCTGGGCCCCACTCTCCTCGATAAAATCAACGCCGACGGCCCGATCGAACCGGTTCAGGCTGTCCGCTGGTGTGAGCAGATCGGAGGGGCGATCGATGCCCTCCATCGCGCCGGGCTGAAGCACCTCGACCTCCAACCCCACAACCTAATCTATCGCCCTGATACTCGTGATGTGATGGTGGTGGATGTGGGCATCACCAGCGACCTCACCCCGGAACTCCGCCGCACCCACGCCACCATGCTCGCACCGGGCTACGCCGCCCCCGAACAATATCAACCGAAAGGTGCGCTCAGTTCCCAAGCCGACCTCTACAGCTTGGGCGCTGTCCTGTATTTCTTGCTCACCGGCACGAACCCGCCCCCGGCTCCCCTCCTCGATCACATTTCGATTCAAGATTGGCCGGAATGGCCCGAAGCCGTCCCCCTGCCCCTGCGGGCGGCCATTTTCGCCGCCTTAAACCCTGACCCGAAACAACGCCCCCGCCACGTTTCCCCCTGGCTCCACCAACTCCAGCAGGCGATCGCACCCCCGCCCCCACCCCTCGACGAACTCGAAGCCACCGAACCGCCGCCCGCGATCGCCCCTGTGATCACGTCCCCACGGCAAACCCCATCGGCCCCAGTGCCCCAAGGCACGATCACCGTTAAAAAAGTCACGGTCAAAAAAGAAGCCACGCCAAAAGCGGCGCAGAAACCCCCCTCCCGTCAACCCCGACCCGCCAAAACCAAACGCCTCACGCCTCAATTTCCCGTCGGGGCGTTGATGATGACCAGTGTGATTGCGGCCTCGGCGGGGGCGGGGTTTGGCCTGTCCCTGCGGCTGAATCGTCCCTCGGAAGCGGGATCGACGTTCTGGCATGTGGAACAGTCTTTCCCGCCCCACGATCAGAGCGACGACACAGAAGCCAATGACTAACACGCTGCCGGATTTACCCACCTTGCCCCCGGAGAGCCTCACCCTCTGGCAAGCATCGCTCCAGTGGCAACCCACCGCCGCGCAACACCAACAGCTAGAACATCTCTATCAGGTGATTTGGCTGGGAAATCGCCATGTGAATTTGACGAGTTTGCTCACCCCTGAAACGTTTTGGGAAAAGCATTTGTGGGATTCTGTGGCGGGGTTGTTGCCGTTGCAGGCGTGGGGCTGGACGGAACGGCCCCAACGGGTGATTGATATTGGCACGGGGGGCGGGTTTCCCGGTTTGCCGGTGGCGATTTTGTATCCCCAGCATCGGGTGACGTTGTTGGACTCGACCCAAAAGAAGGTGCAGTTTTTAGGGGATGCGATCGCTACCCTCGGCCTCAACAATGCCGAAAGCATCACCGGCCGGGCCGAAGCGGTGGCCCATGCCCCCAGCCGCCGCGAACAGTATGATGTGGCGTTGATTCGTGCGGTGGCTGCGCCGCCGGTCTGTGTGGAATATGCGTTACCGTTTTTAGCGGTCGGGGGGATCGCGGTGCTCTATCAAGGCCATTGGACGGAGGCGGATAGCGATCGCATCCATCGCGCTGCGGCCCAAGTGGGCGGCGAACTCCTCCACATTGAAGCCCTAACCACTCCCCTCAGCCAGGGCGATCGCCATTGCATCTATCTCAAAAAAATCGCCCCCACCCCCCACGCCTACCCCCGCACCATCGGCGTTCCTAAGAAAAATCCCCTCGCCTAGGCCAAGGCACAGCAAAGGCAAGGGGCTTAAGCCCCTTGTCACCCGATCAAACATCACCCTCCAGGCGCGGCAGGATTGGGCAGCGGCATTGGGGTCGGCATCCCTTGGGGCGAGGGAACCGGCAACGGTGGCATCACCGGCCGGGGCGGCTGCAACAGGGGATGAATCACCGTAATATAGGCGACACTCACCACCAACAGCCCCATTAACCACAGGATGCTCCGCCGCGAACTCTGCGATCGCTGTTCCGCCAGAAAAACATCTAACTTGCGTTCTGTGCGGTGGAGTTGGGTTTCGAGGTGTTGTAACTGGGCCAGGGTCTGCTGTTCGGAGGTGCTGAACCATTGCCCCAATTCCTGACGTTGACGGCGATGGAGCCGAGTCAGGCGATCGTGCAGTTGGTGAAATTGATAATCCATCGGGGTGGAAGCCGGGGGCGCGGCAGCGGTGGGCGGACTCTCCCAGGGGTTTGCCTCGACAAATTCCGCCTCAAAAATGGGGGACGGATGGGGGCGACTGCCGTTTGTCGGGGGACGAGAGTACATGGGCAAAAACTCCTAAACAGAAGGGGACAGAGAACGTTAGAGTCCGTAAAACCGGAACTGGACGGGAGGCGCATCCCCTTGTTGCTTTGCGTCAAGACTGCGATCGCCTTCAACGTGATAGCGGTAATAGCGAATATTAGCCTCGACCCAATAGCAGGCGGGTTGTCCGAGATACGCCTGGACATCAATGAGGTCGGCAAACTGAACGCCTTGACTGGTTTGCTGTTGGAGGGTTTGCGCCGTAGCAAGGGGTATCGGGGTGCTGGTTTCGGGGGCGGCGCAGGTGGGAATTGTGGTGGCGATGAATTGAGTGGTATCAGCGGCGGGAGCGGGGGCGGCTTGGCCGAGATTGAACCAGGGCGACAGGTCAAACGCCCGCTCAGAACCGGCGATCGCTGCCCCCACAATGCCGGCGATCGTGATGCACACCGCCAAGATAATCGAGCCTTTCAAAACGTGATCGAGCATAGCAATGACCTCCGCGACTCTTTGATAGTATAAGTGTACCATAAAAGCCATGGGTATCATTTTCCCCGATCATTTAGACTCCAGCCCGTTGAGCAGCGATCGCGCATCTGCGCACCCTCGGACTCACCCCCGAACAAATCGCCCAAACCCTATCTTTGCCTCTTGAAGATGTGACGTGAAGGCAGAGCAAGGCCGATAAAGGAAAGAACTTTTTTCACTCCTCCATCTTGTGATGTCGTGTGATGGGCTAATTTTGTTGTGATGTTTCGCGTTGACCTTCTTTTGTGATGAAATAGTCCACTGCGAGTTTTCCTAGTGCATAGGTTGTAGCAGCATTTGCAGCTCCTGACAGTATCACTCCAACCCCTGGAATCAACTTCAGCCCAACATCTGCTATTCCTGCTACACCAAAAGCAGTAGCGCCCAGAAAATTTTCAATACTCTTTTCCGAAAATTCATAGCCCCCCAACCAAGCAATATGACCCACCATAAAAGCTTGAAGTGCAGCAACAACAGGTACTGCCATGCCTGGGATGGGCGTTGCCGCAGAAAGCCCGGCCACGACAGAGAAAGAATTCACCATCTTATTGGCTACGGATAACTGAAATTCTTTAACAGTTGCCATTCTTGCAAATCCACCTCTCATTTCTTTCGGGGTGCATTGAATTATCTTTTCAGTTAACTCATCAATATTCCATCTATAATCTTTACCAGCTATTGGCAAACCATTCTCAGCTTCTTCAAACTCCACATAGCTACAAACTGGCACAACATCTATTAGTTTGAAAACCTGATTTTGTTGGAGATGGCAGAACAAATCATTTCTTGCAATTCCGATGTTCCTTCTCTTTTGTGAGTCTGGATCATCTAGCCCTTCTTTAGGATTCATATTATCAACTTGCGTTAACACGCCAATAACAGGGATTCTAATGTAATGACATTTAAAGATATGCTTTACGATTTTTTCGGCACTTTCGATGTCTGATTGGATTGCTGCATTAACAGAATGGGCCGGATGAACAAAAAGAATGACATCTGGATAATTTTTTTTGACGGCATTGAGAATTTTCTGAAAAGATGCATCCCTTTCATTTTCGCTTTGTTGTGCTTGAAATCCTTCAGTATCAAGAACTTCAACTAAGTCAACACCATTGTGATAGTAGCTTTTCCACTCTGGTTGGACTGCCTGAGGTCGAACGGCATCAACCTTTGTAACATACGAACCACATATTGCATTAATGAGAGACGATTTGCCTGAATTCGTTCGACCGATCATCATGATCCGAGGTGGACGCTGAGACTGAATAGCACTCCGAATATTCTTTAACGATTCGATTATTTCTTCACGTCTTGGCGTAAATTTAGGTAATGCCTCAAGAAAACCTAACAGATTTGTAACAACACCTTCTATACTTCTGAGGCTTGGGAGAGGTTGATCGACATCATTTTGCATAACTATTACAATTCAATACAACAGACTTTTATGATTTTTCAGTGATTTTGATCAATTAACTGTAAAAATAAATACAAAAAAAGGGGGCATCGCGCCCCCTTTCTTAATTATTTAACGAGCGATTAAGCGAGCGCAGCTTGGCGTTCTTTGGTTTCTTTGATTACTTCTTCGGCCACGTTGGCAGGACAGGGGGCGTAGTGGGCGAAGATCATCGAGAATTGACCACGGCCCGAGGTCATCGTCCGGAGGTCGCCAATGTAGCCAAACATTTCACTGAGGGGCACATCCGCTTTGATGCGAACCCCGGTGGGGCCAGCATCTTGGGACTTAATCAGACCCCGGCGGCGGTTGAGGTCGCCGATCACATCGCCCATGTAGTCGTCGGGGGTGAACACATCCACGGCCATGATCGGTTCGAGGAGTTGGGGGCCCGCCTTGGGTAGGGATTGACGGTAGGCGGCGCGGGCGGCGATTTCAAAGGCGATCGCCGAAGAATCCACCGCGTGATACGCCCCATCGGTTAACGTCACCTTCAAGTCCACACAGGGGAACCCAGCCAACGGCCCTTGATCAATACTGGATGCAAAGCCCTTTTGCACCGCCGGCCAAAATTCGCGGGGCACATTCCCCCCGGTGACCTTCGATTCAAACTGGAAGCCACTGCCCACTTCGCCCGGCTCCAGAATGTAATCGATCTTGCCGTACTGACCCGAACCCCCAGATTGTTTCTTGTGGGTGTAGCTGTCTTCGAGGCGTTTGGTGATCGATTCGCGGTAGGCCACTTGGGGCTTACCCACTTCCACTTCCACGCCATGAGTCCGCTTGAGAATGTCCACCTTAATGTCGAGGTGCAATTCGCCCATCCCCTTGAGAATGGTTTCGCCGCTTTCTTGGTCGGTTTCCACATGGAAAGAGGGATCTTCCTGCACCATCTTGCTGAGGGCCATCCCCATTTTTTCGTCAGCGCCTTTTTTCTTCGGCTTGACGGCGATGGAAATCACCGGTTCCGGGAAGACCATCGGCTCTAGGGTGGCGGGATTTTTCGGATCACAGAGGGTGTGACCCGTTTGGGTGCTTTTCATCCCCACGAGGGCCACAATGTCCCCGGCATGGGCGGACTCAATTTCTTCGCGGGTATCGGCGTGCATTTCCACCATCCGGCTGATTCGCTCGGATTTACCCGTGGCGGTGTTGAGGATGGTGTCACCTTTGGCCAACATCCCGGAATAGATGCGGGTAAAGGTGAGAGCGCCGAAGCGATCGTCCATGATTTTGAAGGCGAGGGCCCGGAGGGGCGCATCAAAATCAGCTTTGGCGTATTCGCCGGTTTCGTTGCCTTCGAGGTCAACAATGGGCTGCGGATTGACTTCGAGGGGGTTGGGGAGGTAATCCACAACGGCATCGAGGACGAGTTGCACCCCTTTGTTTTTGAAGGAAGAACCGCAATAGGTGGGGAAAAAGGCTAGATCACGGGTTCCTTTGCGAATACAGGTTTTGAGCGTGTCGATGTCAATTTCTTCACCTTCGAGGTATTTTTCCATCACCTCGTCGTCTTGTTCAACGGCGAGTTCGATCAGTGCTTCGCGGTAGGTGGCGACATCATCGGCCATGTCGGCGGGAATGTCTTGGATCGAATAGTTCAAGGGATCTCCCGACTCATCCCAGACCCAGGCTTTTTCGGTGAGGAGATCCACGACCCCGATGAAATCGTTTTCGATCCCGATCGGGAGGGTCATCACAAGGGGCTGTGCGCCGAGAATTTCTTGAACTTGTTTGACGACGCGATAGAAGTCTGCGCCGGTGCGGTCAAGCTTGTTGACATAGATGATCCGAGAGACTTTGGAGTCGTTGGCGTAGCGCCAGTTGGTTTCGGATTGCGGTTCGACTCCACCGGAACCACAGAAGACCCCAACGCCGCCGTCGAGCACTTTCAGGGAGCGATAGACTTCGATGGTGAAGTCTACGTGGCCGGGAGTGTCGATGATGTTGAGTTGATGGTCTTTCCAAAAGCAGGTGGTGGCGGCGGATTGAATGGTGATTCCGCGCTCTTGCTCCTGTTCCATGAAGTCAGTGGTTGCCGCTCCTTCATGAACTTCGCCGATTTTGTGAATTTTGCCAGTTAGTTTAAGGATTCGTTCTGTGGTGGTGGTTTTGCCGGCATCAACGTGGGCAAAAATGCCGATGTTCCGATAGCGGGTAATGTCTTTCTTCATATCTACGTTCTTCTAGTTTGAGTGCGACAACCGTTAGTGACTACCTTGAATAGGGGTACTCTAGAGCAATGGGTTAACCGTCTCTAGACCCTCGCTGACTGACTGTAGACACCGTGGAGGGGATCAAACGTCAGTTTGACCGCAAGGGTGATAACGATAATTCTTGAACAATTGTAAAGCGTTTCAGTACCAACATTGTAGATGGGATGGGATTCGACTGGAAATGGGGGGCGATCGCACTCTTCCTTGCTGCCAGTTCAGGGCTCGTGATATCCCCCCCGGAGGCGTTGTGATCTAAATTTGTGGACGGTCGTGATCTGACAGCAAAATCATGAACTTTTGTAGCGTTTTTTAAAAAAATAATGGTCAAGACCGGGGGGAAAACGGGGATCGGGGGCAGGGGTGCGATCGCTCAATCCCTTGGCTTTTCAGGGTTTGAGTCTTTTCGCGTCTTGGTGTTGATCTCCGTAAATTCCCATAGCTCATTTTCCGTAGTTTGGCGAAGAGCGATAGAGTAAATGTATGGAAAACACCGGGCGTAACATCCGAAATCAAGGATGCCGGCCTTGGGGTTAATAAAGAACGAGATGGAAGTGCGAGCTTCTAGGCTCTCGATTTTTGGTGTGAACGATTGGTGTGTTCTTCGCGGGGAGTGAGACTGAATATGTTTGGTTTTAACGCAACGAAAAAACAATGGCAATGGATGGGTGCGATGCTCATCGCGGTGCTGGGTCAAGGGTTGCTGCTGGATGTGGCGGGGGCTGAGGCGGTGAAGGCGATGGATGAGGCCAGCCACGCGATTCAGCTTGCCCAAACTACCCAGCTTGAGCCGGAATCCATGTCTGCATCGTCGCTGTTGCAAGATGGCATTCATGCCTATGGTGCCGCGACGCAGCGGGATCAATTGGCGCAAGATTATTTGGTGTTTACGGTGGATGAGGGGCAAGTGCGGGGGGCGATTTACCGGCCCCGTTCGGAATATGCCTGCTTTACGGGACAGGTGACGGCGGATGCGCTGGAGTTAGCGATCGCCATTCCCGATCATCCCGATGCGTCGAGTTATGCGATCGCCCTGGATACCCCTCCCACAGAAGTGGCCGGCAAAGTGCAGCGGCAAGTGACGTTACAGGGTTTCCACGCCTTCACCACCGTCAGCGATTTAGAACAGAGCCTCCTCGAAGCCTGCGCCAGCAACTAACCCATCGCTCATCTGGCCCATGGCATCGTCAGAATAAAGCATCGAAACCCCTCTTTGGAGGGGTTTCTTCACTTCAACGGGATACGGTACATTAAAATCCACAGTCCGGCTAGCGTCAAGAGTCATGGGTAAACAACAGCAACTCCCTCCCACTACCGCCATCATTGAAGACCACGCCCTCCACGCCACTACCGATAAGTGGTTTGAATATGTCGTCCGCGTCCATCCGCACCATACCGATTACGGGGGTATTGTTTGGCATGGGGCCTATGTGGCTTGGATGGAAGAGGCGCGGGTAGAATGCTTGCGATCGCTCGGCATCAACTTCGCGGATCTGGTGGGGGTGGGGTGTGATTTACCCGTGGTGGAAATGTCTCTGCGGTATCATCGCTCCCTGCGCATGGGCGAGGTGGCCGTCGTCAAAACCCGCATGATGGAAATGAAAGGCGTGCGGATCAACTGGGCCTATCAAATTCAAAATTTAGACACCAGTGAGCTTTGTGTCTCAGCCTTTGTAACCCTCGTCGCCATGGATCGGGACAAAGGTAAAATTATGCGACGTTTACCCCCGGCAATGCGGGACGCGCTGGTGAAATTCTCTCAGCAATAGCCCATCGTTCGATCCACCTCAGAGGATCTTGATTCACCTCAGAGGATTTCGATCTACCCCATAGGATCTCGCTCCACTCGCTAGGATAATAGGGCGAAGATTCCAGCGTAAACCCCCTGGGGATTGCCCCAGCACAGCACGCCGCTGTCTTGGCCCACCCTTCCCCCCGGCTACCCCGCCTGCAATCTCATTCAATTCTTTAACCCCCATAGATACAGTGTCAGTGCAATCTTCAGATCAGCTCTCGCGTACTCCTTTGTTTGACCTCATGGCCGCGCAAAATGCCCGCTTTACCGCCTTTGCGGGCTGGGAAATGCCGGTGCAGTTTACCGGCCTCAAGCAGGAACATGAAGCGGTGCGTACCCAGGTTGGGATGTTCGATATTTCCCACATGGGTAAATTCCTCTGGCAGGGTCGTGAGGCCCGCCAACAGTTACAGCGGCTTGTGCCGTCGGATTTGGGTCGTCTCGAACCGGGGCTGGCGCAATATACGGTGTTGCTCAATCCGGACGGCGGCATTATTGATGATGTCATTGTCTATTACCAGGGCATGACGGCAGGGGGTGAAGAGCAGGGGGTGATCATTGTTAATGCGGCGACGCGATCGCAGGATTACGCCTGGATCACCGAACACCTCAGCGGCAGCCCCGTTACCTTAGAAGATGTTTCAGCAGATCGGGTCTTAATTGCCGTCCAAGGGCCGGAGGCGATCGCCACCCTGCAACCCCTAATCAAAGCCGATTTAACCGCCATTCCCAGCTTTGGCCATTGCCAAACCGAAATCTTAGACGGAGCCGCCTTTATCGCCCGCACCGGCTACACGGGCGAAGATGGCTTTGAAGTGATGGTGGATATTCCCACCGGCCAAGCCCTCTGGCAGGCTCTCGCTGCTGCGGGCGTTGCACCCTGCGGCCTCGGCGCACGGGATACCCTCCGCCTCGAAGCCGCCATGGCCCTCTACGGCCAAGACATTACCGAAAAAACCACCCCCCTCGAAGCCGGGCTAGCCTGGTTGGTGCATCTCGACAGCAATCCTGACTTTATCGGGCGGGATGTGCTCGCGGCGCAAAAGGCGGCGGGGGTAGAGCGGCGTTTGGTGGGGTTGGAAATGGCCGGGCGACATATTGCCCGCCATGATTACCCCGTGGTTGTGGCGGGGGAAACGGTGGGGGTTGTCACCAGTGGCACGTTGTCGCCCACCTTGGGCAAAGCGATCGCCCTCGCCTACGTTCCGAAAGCCCTCACCAAGCCAGGCAATACCGTTAACGTGGAAATTCGGGGTAAATCCTACCCGGCCACTGTGGTGAAAAAACCGTTTTATCGCTCCCCCCATCGCAGCTAGTTGGAGTGAATTTTAGAAACTTCTCTCACTCAAATTAACGCTATTCAACAGTTTTGAATGTTATCACTCATGGTGCGTAAACTTTAGTTGCACCCTCTCGATCTCTAGGGTTAAGGTGCTAAATTGGTAATTGAAGCAGGTGATGCTTCCCTGACAGATAAAACAGTCAAGGTTCTATCCACTAGTAAAGCGAGGTTAAACATATCCATTTTCTATCTGTCTCGTTGAATCGACCAAAGAGCAATCCAACATTGCAGACAATCTTCCTCAAATAGTGAACAGAGAGCAATACTTAGGCTGGGTTTTCGGCATAATGTATCTCTAAACAGTATCCACATTGAGATTAGGAAGTACGTGTTGCAGAACCGGATTGCTCTTTTGGCTATGAGACCTTAAAAATGCTCCCGTACTCCTCAGATCGATTCGGCGCAGCTTCTCTTCATAACCGCACCGAGTCAAGTCCCTTCATATCTCCAAACGCGACCTAATCCATTACCTTTGCGCGATCCACTATTCCCCGGTTTGGACGCGCCAGAGGTTGGCGTAGATGCCGTTGAGGGCAACTAACTGATCATGGTTGCCCTGTTCCACGAGGCGGCCCTGTTCCATGACATAGATGCGATCGGCGTGGCGGATCGTGGAAAGGCGGTGGGCGATCGCGATCGTCGTGCGGTTTTGGGTGATGTGGGCCAGGGCGCGACTGATGGCGGCTTCGGTTTCGTTATCCACGGCGGAGGTGGCTTCGTCGAGGATCAGGATCGGCGGATTTTTCAAGATGGCGCGGGCGATCGCTAACCGTTGCCGTTGACCCCCCGATAGTTTTTGCCCCCGTTCCCCCACGATCGTCTCGTAACCCTGGGGCAATCGCTGAATAAACTCCTCCGCTTCCGCCAGTTTCGCCGCGCTGCAAATTTCCTCAACGGTCGCGTCGGGACTCCCGTAGGCGATATTTTCCCGCACCGTCCCATGGAACAAAAACACATCCTGACTCACCAGCCCGATCGCCCCCCGCAGATCGTGGAGGTGAATGGCGCGAATATCCAATCCGTCAATCGTAATCATGCCCGACTGGATTTCATAAAACCGCAGCAGCAGCTTCACGAGGGTACTTTTTCCCGATCCCGTTGATCCGGCAATGCCGATGGTCTGCCCGGCGGGAATCGTCAAGGTAAGCTGATCAATAATCGGGTGATCAATGTGGTAGCCAAAGGTGACTTGATCAAACTGAATCGTGCCGTCTACGCGGGGTAGGATTTGATTTCCGGAGGCAATCTGGATCGGCGTATCGAGCAGATTCATCACCCGCTGGGTCGAAGCCATGGCCCGCTGATATTGATCCAAGGTCTGCCCCAACCGCGTCAAGGGCCAGAGCAGCCGCTGGGTCATGAACACCAAGACGCTGTAGGTTCCCACCGCTAGCCCGCCCTCCACGGTTTCCATCCCCCCGATCAACAGCGTCGCCGTAAAGCCGCCTAAAATCACCAACCGAATCAACGGCACAAAGGCGGCACTAAGGGCGATCGCATGACGATTACTCTGGCGATAGGCTTCACTTTCGAGGGCCAACCGATCCAACTCGTAGGCCTCGGTGGTGAAACTTTTAATCGTCGTAATCCCGCTGAGATTATTCGCCAACCGACCACTGAGTAAACTCACGTTTTCTCGCACTTTGGCATAGCGCGGCGCGAGTTTTTTCTGAAATGCGATCGAACCGACGATAATAATTGGAATCGGAATCATCGTCATCCAAGCCACCGTTGGCGCTAACAGCAAAAACCCGGCACTAATCACAATCACCGTTGTGGTGACTTGCAGAATTTCATTGGCCCCAATATCTAAAAACCGCTCCAATTGGTTAATGTCATCATTCAAAATCGCCATTAACCCGCCCGTACTGCTGTCCTCAAAAAAGCTCATTTCCAACTCTTGAACATGGCCGTAGGTTTCGAGGCGTAAATCGTGCTGCATATTCTGGGCTAAATTGCGCCACAACCGCTCATAGGCATATTCAAACAGGGATTCTAACCCCCAAATCAACGCCGATAAAATCGTCAAAATCAACAATTGTGTAAAGGTGTCGCGCACTCCCCACCGGGCAATCAGGGAATCTTGCTGCTTCACCACCACATCCACCGCCGCCCCGATTAAGACCGGCGGCGCAAGGTCGAACACTTTATTCAACACCGAGGCGGCGGTGGCTTGCCAGATTAAGACGCGATAACGCTGGCCGTAGTGGAGCAGGCGTTGGAGGGGATGGGGGGAGGGGGTCACGATGGGGTTATGCAGTGAAAAGAAATCCTGTTTACTTTAACGTGAGTTTTGGTTTAGGCGATTTTGTGGACAGTTGCACGGGAGAATCGACAGTGTAGCGAACGAAGGCATTAGGCTTCTAGTGGTAACCACCTTCAACCCCAAACCCGATTGAGGTTCAGGATAAACCCCGGTAAGACCGTTTCCCCTGATACTGTCTTGGGATTCTCCACTACCTCCACCTCTGGCCCTGGATGGTAAATCTCTACCCTGTGATGTGGAGAGTCAAGGAGCCAACCCAATCGAGTCCCATTTTCGAGATATTCTGCCATCTTGCTGCGGAGGTCTTGCAAGCGATCGCTCTTTGAGCGTAATTCCACCACAAAATCAGGACACAAGGGAATGAATCCATCCTGCTGTTCTGGGGTTAGAGCCTGCCAGCGCTCCGAGCTGACCCAGGCTGCATCAGGAGAGCGATTGCTACCATTGGGCAACTCGAAGCCCGTCGAAGAATCGAATGCTCTCCCATTACCCCCTTCTTCCTCAATCCAACGCACCAAAAAGTAATTGATTTTGCTGTTACGGTAGCCAGTATTGCCCCCTGTCGGTGGATTCACAATGAGTTCTCCCGTTGCGGTACGCTCCAAACAAAGTTCACGATTAGCCGTCACCAGTGCTGCGAACTGTTCCGGCGTAACACACAGAGCCAATTGATCAGGCAGTTGGAGCGATAAAGGTTTAGGCGGAACCTGTACCACGATGATTCACCTCAGAGGGTTAGACGGCTTCTTCATTTTACAAAAGAATTCCAGGGTCAAGTCTGCGATGCTTGCTGCGGTAAAAATCAGAAATCACGATACGTCCGAATCCGCATCGCCCAGAATCGTGCAGCCTGTACCTAGCCGTGGTGACCGGAAGCGGTGCAATGCTCCTAATGTCGTGGCACATCGGACAAGGTGGGTTACGGTGGATTGCTAGATTGCAGTAATAGCGGGAGTTTAAGCCACCTAACCCACCCTACACGAAAGGCTGATTTTAGTTGCGCCACGGTATTAAGGTGATGGCGATGGGGTGGGAAACGTTGAGGGGGGCACTGTCCAACGGGAGATTTTCTATAATGAAACCAATGTCCTGTGTTGCCTTAATCCGGGTATGACCGCGCCACAAACTTATCAATCGGACGACATTCAGCAGATTTTGCAATTGGCGATCGCCCGCAACGATCGCGAGGGTGAATTCACACGCACCCAACTCCTCGAAATCGCCGAAGAACTCGATATTCCCCTCACCTGCCTCGAAGCCGCTGAGCAAGATTGGCGGTTATCTCGTCTCGAAACCGAAAAACGCCAAGAATTCGACCGCTACCGCTTCGCCCAATTTCGCCATAAAGCCGTGAAATATATGATTCTCGCGGGCTTTTTTATGAGTCTGGATCTCCTCAGTGGCGGCGGGTTGGGCTGGTCGCGGTATTTGGTGGTGGTGTTGGTGACCTTGAGTGTGTTGGGGGGATGGAAAATTTTTCAGCCCAAGGGGCCAGCCTATGAGCGTGAGCTTGCCCAATGGGATAGTCGCCGCCAATTAAAACAAACCCTAAACACAGCCTGGCAATCGATTCAATCCTTTTTTCAGGGCTAAACAAGACCCACTATGCCCACCGAAATCGCCCAAACGGCGGACTTTTCGCAGATCCGCTACGCTCAATGCTGGGAAGATGCGGATTTGCTGCTGGCGGCGTTGGATGTGCAACCGGATCACACGTGCCTGTCGATCGCATCGGCAGGGGATAACACTCTAGCGTTGTTGAGTCGGGGGCCAAAACGAGCGATCGCGGTCGATCTCAATCCGGCTCAGTTGGCCTGTTTAGCCCTGCGGGTGGCGGCCTATCGGCGGTTAGACCATGGGGAACTGTTGCAGTTTTTGGGGTCGCGATCGGGAACGGCGGCCCAGCGGTGGGCGTGGTATCAACGCTGTCGGGGGGATCTCGCGGCGGATGTGCAAGGGTTTTGGGATCGGCGGCGATGGTTGATTGGGGCGGGGTTTGGGACGGTGGGGAAGTTTGAGCGATATTTGGCGCGGTTTCGCCGCTACCTGTTGCCCTTGTTGCAGAATGAGGGGGCGATCGCATCCCTCCTCACCCCCAAATCCCCCGCCGAGCGTCAACGGTTTTACGATCGCACCTGGAATCATTGGCGTTGGCGTTGGGGATTTAACCTCTTTTTTTCTCAACCACTGATCGGACGCTGGGGGCGCGATCCCAGCTTTTTTCGCTACGTGGACGGCAACCCCACCCCCCAACTCGCCGCCCAACTGCGCCACGCCCTGACAACCCTTGATCCGGCGATGAATCCCTATCTGCAATGGATACTCACGGGCGAACACCGCACCGCCCTCCCCTACGCCCTCCGCCCGGAACAGTTCGAGCCGATCCGCGCCCACCTCGATCGCCTTGAATGGCATTGCTGTGCCGTGGAAGAATATCTAGACCGCCCCGATTGCCCCCCCATTGATCGCTTCAACCTCAGCAATATTTTTGAATATATGTCAGGGGAAAACCACGCCCGCACCTTGGCGCAAATTGCGGCCCGGAGTCAACTGGGGGGACGCTGGGCCTATTGGAATTTGTTTGTGCCGCGCCGCTGTCCGCCGGCACTGTACGACCAAATCACGCCCCGCTTTGATTTGAGCAATGCGTTAAAAGGGCGCGATCGCGCCTTCTTCTACCGCGATTTCGTTGTCGAATCTCGGCGCACTGAAGCAGAGGAAGGGCGGTAGTCCGTCTCTGGCCAGAGCGATCGAATTTCCTGCGCTTGGGTTGCTGCATTAAATCGCTCCCAGACGATGCCATGACTATCCACATCTTCGGTAAATTCAGCAGCCTCTGCATCTTCCCAGCCGAGATGTCGCAATGTTCCCGGTTGAGCGTTTGCATCCTGGCGCACGGACAAATTAAGACTAGCGGTTCTCCACAATGCGTATTCTCCTGCGATGACTACACAGGGTTCACAGGCTAGTCTTGCGGTGTAGTCTTGAACCGCTGCTTCAATATTGTGTGATGAGAGGGCGATATGGATTTTTTTCATGGGGCGGGGATTCTGGGTGATTGCTGGCATTGACCGGGCATGGATCTTGCCTGAAACACCAGAAACCCTCAAATCTAGAGGGTTTCTGGTGTCTGGGATGAGCGGGAGCGGTTCAAGCGCGATCGCGTTTAATCGCGGTACACCTCATCTAAAACGGAACCATCGGGGCGCAGCAGTTGCACATGGAGAGGCATTTGGCCCGCTGCATGGGTGGAGCAACTGAGGCAGGGGTCAAAGCAGCGGATTCCGGCTTCGACGCGGTTGAGCATGCCTTCGGGGATTTCGTTGCCGTGGATGTAGTGTTTGGCGATTTGGGTGACGGTTTGGTTCATCGCCAGGTTGTTTTGACCGGTGGCGATGATCAGGTTGACCTTTTCGAGGAGGCCGTTTTCGTCTACTTCGTAATGGTGGAACAGAGTACCTCGTGGGGCTTCGCTGACACCGATGCCCACGGTTTGATTGATGTCCGCTTTGGCCCGAACGCGATCGCTCATCATATCCGGGTCATCCATAAACTGCTGGACTCGTTCTAAGCAAGCCAGAATTTCCAGAAGGCGAGCGTAGTGGTAAAGGAAGGAGGAGGTGGCGATCGCACCGCCCCGTTGGCGGAATTCGGCGAGTTCGGCATCAGCTTCGGGGGTTCCGAAGCGATCGCAATTGTTCACCCGCGCCAAGGGGCCAACGCGATAGATGCCGTCGGGATAGCCCAGGGGCTTGTAGTAGGGGAATTTCAGGTAAGACCAATGTTCGACGGCTTCACCGAGATAGTCTTGGTAATCGTCTTCACTGAGGCCATCGGCGATGATATTGCCCTCGCTGTCTTTGAAGCGAATCGCGCCGCCGTAATGTTCCCAATCGCCATTGGGGGCAACCAGGCTCATAAACAGGGAGGGGAATTTGCCGAACTGTTCGGTTTCAGTATGGAAGCGATCGAGGAGGTCTTTAAAAATTCGCAGGGCGGTGCGGGTGGTATCGAGGGATTCCGGGAGGCGATCGCAAATCCATTGACGACCTTCTGCGGAGAGGGGCGATCGTACCCCACCGGGAACCGTCCAAGCAGCGTGAATTTTCCGCGCCCCCAATTTTTCAATCACCGTCTGGCCAAACTGCCGCAGCCGAATCCCCGCCCGCGCCAGGTCAGGATCAGCGGCAATCAGCCCAAACACATTCCGCTTCGCCGGATCACTATCCCAACCGAGGAGAAAATCCGGGCTGCTGAGGTGGAAAAACGAAAGGGCATGGGATTGAATAATTTGGCCCAAATTCATCAGGCGGCGGAGTTTTTCCCCAGCGATCGGCACTTGTACCGCGAGGAGTTTATCGCCGGTTTTCGCGGCGGCGAGTAAATGACTCACCGGGCAAATGCCGCAAATTCGCGCCGTGATTCCCGCCATTTCGGTAAAGGGCCGACCTTCGCAAAATTTTTCAAAGCCGCGATATTCCACCACATGGAATCGCGCATTTTCCACTTCGCCCGCATCATCGAGAAAGATCGAGATTTTGGCGTGACCTTCAATGCGAGTGACGGGATCAATAACAACTGTTTTAGCCATGGTCTTTGAGGAGAGAATAGGTGAATATGAGAGTCAAGATTAGAGGATGGCAGTGTTGGGGGCTGTCGGTGGCGTTAATTCAAATCATGGGGGTCAAAGTGCTGATGATCACTGTTTTGGAGGTCATCATCATCAAATTCATCGTCGAATTCGTCGTCAAATTCATCATCGAGATCCTCAAGAATCTCGGCAGGATCTGCATCTCCATAGATCACTTTCATGAATGAGGGAAAGTAGTGATCCACCATCATTAAATTGGGGTAGATCACATTCCGGATGGTGTTGAGTGTCCTAGGTGCTTCATGGAGAATTACGCTGGTTTTATAGCGAACTTCGCCATCATCCAGATCGATATCTAAGTGACCGACCAGCAATGTATAGTTGACGCGACAAATAAATTCGCAGGCCACAGAGAGTTTGTCCGCAGGCACTGTCACTGGCAAGACGAGATTAAACTGTACCCATTCTGTTTCTTCATCGACCAAGAAATAGCCTCGAAATTGCCCAGATTCTAAGGTTATTTCGATCATGATTGTCGCTTCGGATTCTAGAATATGAAACGACCAATCATCTGTTTTAATTGTCTCGGTGACGAGCTCAAAAAGTGTCATGAAGTCAAATTAACCAATGAAGAAACTGAATGCTGGAAATGGGGGCTGGGCCGATTACCCAAATTTAATCATGTCTCGCCCTTCCATGACGGGCATTTCGCCGCGCAGGAGGGGTTCGAGGGTGGCGCGGATGCGATCGGCGCTGGGGGGGCAACCGGGCATGAAGATATCGACGGGAACCCATTCATGGACGGGGCGCACTTGGTCGAGGAGTTCGGGGACGATGCCGGGTTCGTGGGGGAGTTGGGGGGTGGAGTCGCCGAGTTCGAGGTAGGCGCGTTTGAGGACGGGTTCTGCGCCGCCGAGCATGTTGCGCATGGCGGGGACGTTGGCGGTGACGGCGCAGTCACCGAAGGAGATTAGGGTTTTGGTGCGGGCGCGGACGTGGCGGAGGAGTTCGAGGTTTTCTTCGTTGGCGATCGCGCCTTCCACGAGGCACACGTCCACATTGTCGGGATAGTCTTTGAGGTCACACCCGACGGGGCTATAGACCACATCCACTTGGGCGGCGAGGTCGATCAGCCATTCATCCATGTCCAGGAAAGACATGTGACAGCCGGAGCAGCCCGCAAGCCAAACCGTAGCAAAGCGAATTTTAGACATAATGAGTCCTCGTGAGTTTGAATCCGGAATAAAGAAGGTCTCTAGACTGAGAGTAGCGCCTCTAGGAGTTGCGCGTATTCGCTGGGGTCACAATGGAGGGGACAGGCACAGTGTTGATTAATGCAACGGGTTTGTCCGGGTTGGGATGTACCGCCTAAGGTTTGGAGTTGCGATCGCAGCCGTTGAATCCGGGTTGTGTAGCGATCGATCAGCACAAACCAAAGTTCTGTCCCTGCCAAAAGGGGGGTCAATAGTTCCACCGCATGACGGAGTTGCATGCCATCGGTGGGGGTACAGGTGGCGGATATGGCAAAAAAGTCTTCGCACAAGTCCAAGGCCATCAAAAATTGGGTTTCTGGTTCAGGCTCATCACCATAGTGCCAGGTGGATAGCGGGAAGGACACAGGAGATGAACAGAGAGCAGACAGATCAGAACGTGAAGACATGGCGGTAATGGTGAACAACTCAGATCCAATACAGTCCCCTGGATTGGGATTAACACCCTTAATCTTTAGCGTGACCATTCCTGTTTGTCACGAGCGTTCACTAAAAATTCCAATTTGGCGCGATCGCCCGCCTTTTCCCCCGTTGTCGTTCCCTTGCGGAAAATCGACCCCGTCGGGCAAGCATCCACACATTTACCGCAAGCCGTACAGGCGGACACTTCACCCCAGGGCTGATCCATCCCCGACACGATGTAGCAAGCCTCGCCCCGGTTGCCCACATCCCACACATGGGCCCCTTCCACTTCGTCACACACCCGTACACAGCGCGTACAAAGAATGCAACGGTTATGGTCAATGCCAAACATCGGATGGGACAAATCCACGCCGCGATCGGGAAAACGATAGCTAAATCGGGAATGATCCATCCCCACCTCAATCGCCACATCTTGCAACTCACAGTTACCATTAGCCACACAGATCGAGCAAACGTGATTCCCCTCAGCGAAAAAGAGTTCCACAATCATGCGGCGATAGTCCTGGAGTTTGGGCGTATTGGTTTCCACCTCCATGCCTTCACTGACCGGGGTGACACAGGCCGGCAGTAATTTCGGTGTGCCTTTCACTTCCACCGCACATAACCGACAGGCAGCAGCTTCGCTCACGCCTTCGAGGTGGCACAGGGTGGGAATGGCAACCCCGGCCTCTTTGGCCGCATCCAGAACAGTTTTGCCACTTTCGGTCACAACATCTTGACCATTAATTTTCAGGGTCGTAATTGACATAGTTCTCTCCTGCAAAAGGATTCAAGGGTGATAGGGGTGTCAGGGATCACCCCATGAGGATCGGGAATCGCAACGGCATCCCCCAGGGTTGGGGGCTAGACGGTCGTTGAAAATTTGGCATCGTGAACCACGGCGCGGAAAAATTCGTGGTAGTCCGGGCTATCAACATTCCAACCGGCGGCGACTTGGGTGGGAATGGTGATGCCGTTAAAGGTGCGCTCACTGACAAAACTAGAGCCGAAGCGACTGTAGCCGTGGATTTGTTCGTTCCAGCGCGAGAGTTCGGCGTGCTGGAGGCGGCCTTGGTTGTCGATGGTGAGTTGAAGGCAGATCGGTTCATCGTCCATCGTCCATTCCGCGCAGATATGGTGTTCACCGAGGGCGTGCCAGGTGACCCCGTTGTGGGGGAGGAGAGCGGAGGGGAGCCACACCATTTCAATGGCGAGGCGACCGAGGCTAGAGCGGCTGATTTCGTCGCTATGGTGATCGACGAGGGGAATCGCGCCCCAGAGGTCAAAGTGGACGCGGCCTTGGCGGTTGCAGTAGGAGTCTGCGCCGATGAATTGGAGTTGGGGTTTGCCGATTTTGGCTTGCCAGACGAAGCCAGAGAGGGCGGTCATCCATTGGCGGGCTTTGAGGGGCAACCAGGGCCGATCAACGTTGGTTTTGAAGCTGCCGTGCATGTCGAGTTGGACGGCGTTGGCGAGGGGGGTTCCGGGGGCGATCGCATGGAGTAAATACCGCTGCACTGGGGGCGGTAGGTTGGCGACGAGATCGGGGGTAAACACGATCAATTCTTGGGCGGTGGTGAGCGATCGCCGCAGTTTGTGGATCTGCCACATTTGCCACAGCCGCCGTCCGGCGATCATGACCGCCAACCCTACACCCAGACTGATTAAACTGAAATACATCATTGCAAAAACTCCATGAGAATAACGGGGCATCGGGAATAGACAGTCCCGATCCGCCCCTAGGGTTTACCCTAGGCAGGCGGCTAGATCTGCGTCGGGGGTGGTAATGCCTTGGAGGTTATACCGTTCAGAGAGCAGGGCAAAGACATTCGGAGTCAAGAAGGCGGGCAAGGTGGGCCCCAGGCGAATGTCTTTGATTCCCAAATGGAGGAGGGTGAGCAGAACAGCGATCGCCTTTTGCTCATACCAAGACAAAATCATCGACAGGGGCAAATCATTCACCTCCATTTCAAAGGCCTGGGCCAAGCCCAGAGCAATCTGAATCGCACTGTAGGCATCGTTACATTGCCCCACATCGAGCAAGCGCGGCAAGTCGCCAATCCTGCCCAACTGCTGATCAAAAAAGCGGAATTTCCCACAGGCCAGGGTCAACACCACACAATCATCGGGGACTTTTTCGACGAATTCGGTGTAGTAGTTGCGATCGGGCTTGGCCCCATCACAGCCCCCAACGAGAAAGAAATGGCGAATCTGCCCCGCCTTCACCGCTGCCACCACCGTATCCGCCACCGACAGCACCGCATTCCGGGCATAGCCTGTCACCACGGAACGCGGCGGATCGTTGACCGTGAAGCCGGGCATCGCGAGGGATTTTGCGATCGCCGGGCTAAAATCCGGAACCCCATCCGACATCCCCAGATGAATCAGCCCCGGATAGCCCACACTCCCCACAGAAAACAGCTTGTCATCGTAGGTTTCATGGGGCGGCATCAGGCAATTGGTGGTCACCACGATCGCCCCCGGAAACTTGGCAAAATCCTTGGTTTGGTTTTGCCACGCCGTTCCGTAATGGCCGTAGAAATGGGCGTATTTTTCCTTTAACTTCGGGTAGCCGTGGGCGGGCAACAGTTCGCCGTGGGTGTACACCGTTAGCCCCGTGTCTTGGGTTTGCTCCAACAAAGCCGCCAGAATTTTAATGTCATGGCCGGACACAAGGATCGCCTGGCCTTGGCGCGGATTGAGGGGAACCGGGGTCGGAACCGGGTGGCCGTAGGTTTGCGTATGGCCCGCATCGAGGAGTTCCATCGCCCGAAAATTCACCTCGCCCACCTTTAGGGCTAAGTTCACCCAGGCCATCAGGTCTAAATCCGTGCGATCTAAGGCAATGAGGGCCTCTTCGCAGAAGTGGTAAACCGCCGGATCATGTTGACCCAATTCTGAAGCCAGAAACGCATAGGAGGCTAACCCTTTCACGCCATACAAAACGGTGAGTTGGAGGGCAAAAATATCCGGATTCTGCCCGATTTTTTGGAGGCGTTCGAGGGACTTCGCCAAGCCCTGCTCCACGAGACTTTCCGACCAATCCGGCTCGTAGCTGCAAATGTCGGGCCAGAGGGTTTTGCGCCCATTCTGGTTTTGGACTTGCAGCTTGAGCAGTTCCCGGAGGGTGATCACTTGCCGGATTAAGGTGATAAACCGTTTTCGGTCAAAGTTGACGTTGGTCATCGTCGAAAAGAGGGCATCGCCGAGGAGGATATCCGCATCGGTGGTATCAATGTTGTGATCACGGGCGGCGATCGCCACCACCGCTAACCCCCGCAGGCAATAGACCAAAAGATCCTGCACCGCATTCACCTCCGGGCTTTTGCCACAGGCTCCCCATTGATGGCAGCCTTGACCGCTGGCGGTTTGTTCACATTGTTCACAAAACATTTTGATTGCTCCAATTGCTGATCTAGATTGAGGGGGGCGATCGCCCCTTAGGATGCCGTCACTGCCGAGTTTTGCAGTCGTGCCGGCATCGGCTGCAACAGTTCCTCATATTCCGAGCGGAAATAGTTCAAGGTACTCAGCACCGGATTCGGGGCGGTCATCCCCAACCCACAGAGGCTCATTTCCTTGACCATGGCGCACAGAGCAGCCATGGTTTCCAAATCCGCCGCCGTCGCTTCCCTGGCCAGTAAGCGCGTCAACATACTGTGCAGTTGCACCGTCCCCGCTCGACAGGGGATACATTTGCCGCAACTTTCCTCGCGGCAAAAGTCCATATAGAACTGCGCCACTTCCACCATGCTCGTGGTCTGATCCATCACCACCATGCCGCCCGACCCCATCATCGACCCCACCTTCGTCAAGGAATCGTAATCGACCGGGGTATCGAGCAAGTGGGCCGGAATGCAACCGCCGGAGGGGCCGCCGGTTTGAACGGCTTTAATCGTGCCATCGGGCACACCGCCGCCCATCTCTTCGACGATTTCCCGCAGGGTGATCCCCATCGGCACTTCGATCAGGCCGTTGTTGCGGATCTTGCCGGTGAGGGCGAAGATTTTTGTGCCTTTACTGCCCTCGGTGCCGATCTGGCTGTACCAGTCTGCGCCTTTTTCGATGATCGTGGCGATGTTGGCGTAGGTTTCCACGTTGTTGATCAAGGTGGGGCAATGCATCAGGCCGTCCTGAGCCGGATAGGGGGGGCGGGTGCGGGGGTTGCCGCGCTTGCCTTCGATCGAGTGGATGAGCGCGGTTTCTTCGCCACAGACAAAGGCTCCGGCTCCGATCCGAATGTCAATTTTGAAGTCAAAGGGGGAGTCAAAAATTTGACTGCCGAGGATGCCGTATTTTTTCGCTTGTTTGATCGCTTTGTTGAGGCGATCGATGGCGAGGGGATATTCAGCGCGAACGTAGATATAACCATGGTCTGCGCCGACGGCATAGGCAGCGATCGCCATCCCTTCGAGCACCAAATGGGGATCACTTTCGAGCACGGAACGATCCATGAACGCCCCCGGATCGCCCTCATCTCCATTACAGATCACGTATTTCTGACCCTCCGGCATTTTCGCCACCGTGGCCCATTTCACCCCCGTCGGGAAGCCACCGCCGCCACGACCCCGCAGGCCGCTCTGGGTGATTTCCGTCACCACTTCGTCCGGGGAAAGTTCAAACAGGGCTTTGTACAGGGCTTGATAGCCGCCGCTGGCAATGTAGTCTTCGATGCGATCGGGGTTAATCTTGCCGCTGTTTTTCCGCACAATATGGAATTGGCGGCTAAAGAAGGGATGGTTCACATCCCCCACCTCCGCATCGGTGCTGCCACCGTCAAGGCTGGCAATAATTCCGGCGGCTTGGTCGGGGGTGACGGCTTCAAACAGTTGGTCATCGGTGGAAATTTGCACCAAGGGGCCGCGGCCACAGAACCCCATACAGCCGACTCCCACGACTTCGACGCGATCGCCCAGGCCGCGATCCTTCACCGCCTTCGCCAGATTCTTTGTAATCTCCAATGATTGAGCCGCTTGGCAACCCGTGGACGTACAACAATTTACGCGCACCGGCTTAAACTTGGCCTGTTCGGCCGCCGCCAATGCTTTCAGTTCAACTAAATCCATCGTGCCTCCAGATTATTCAGTTTCAGCCAGGACAGCCAGACGAGCCAGCACGGTGTCAGCATCGAGCTTGCCTTTCACTTCGCCATCAAACACCACAGCGGGAGCAATGCCACAGGCTCCAATGCAGCGAGCGGTGGAAAGGGATACTTGGCCATCGGGCGTGGTTTCGCCCACTTGGATGCCCAGTTTTTCACTGATCGCCTCGACGAGTTTGCCGCTCCCTTTGACGTAGCAGGCTGTGCCGGTACAGACGATGCAACTGTGTTTACCGCTGGGCTTCAGGGAAAAGAGATGATAAAACGTCGCTACCCCATAGACGCGGCCTAGGGGGAGCTTGAGCGATCGCGCCACATATTCAAGAACATCAAGCTCTAGAAAGCCAAAAGACTCTTGCGCCTTGTGGAGCACTTCAATCAACGCATCTTGACGATAGTGATTCCGCTTCATGGTGATGTCGAGAATCTTGAAGCGTTTATCCGGTTGCGCCTTGGGGGCAGCGGGGGTGGGGGTGATGGTGGACATGGGTCTTCCCCTTCGTAGGACAGTAACTATGCACAATTTCAGTGCAGAATAAGCTCACTCCTAATCATTGACTTTGATCAAAATCAATCGATTATCGAGAGAATACTTCCTCGTATTTTGTCACTGAACCCCAGCAATTCCCGCGATGTTTAGAATCATTCAATAATCTTCAAGGTCTAAGTAAATAATTGTGAAGATTAACAATCCATTCATTGCGAAAAGAGGTTGAAACTATTCACGATAGTCTCAGCTACAGCATAAAAGTGCATGAAGTTGTTTTTGAATCACAACATATTTTATTAACTGATAACATTGCTGATCTTGTATCAAACAATACTCATTTTTTAACCCATCTTTTAATCAAATTTAGGATAGTAATGCTCTTGAATTAAAGCTTGTTCAGAAATCATCCTGTACAGATTAGAAGCCCCTCGCCCCGTGGGCTACTGCTTATACATAACGTTCAAATGTTGGCCTCGTCTGCGTTTGATCCCCCTAAATCCCCCTTAAAAAGGGGGACTTTTTTGCGTTCCCCCCTTTTTAAGGGGGGCTAGGGGGGATCGAGAGAAGGTGAACATC